>JANNKG010000127.1:0-7251 GCA_031396185.1 Burkholderiales bacterium
GCGCTTCTCCTCCACGACCAGGATCTCCTCGAGCCCCTGCGCAAACTCGCGCACGCCCGTGGGCTCGAGCGGCCAGGGCATGCTCACCTTGTAGAGCCGGATGCCGATCTCGGCGGCGTGCCGATCGTCGATGCCGAGGTCCTCGAGCGCCTGCCGCACGTCGAGGTAGCTCTTGCCCGAGGCGATGATGCCCAGGCGGGGGCGCGGGGAATCGATCGTGATCCGGTTGAGCTTGTTGACGCGCGCGTAGGCGAGCGCGGCGTAGATCTTGTCGCGCTGCAGGCGCAGCTCCTGCTCCATCGGTGCGTCGGGCCAGCGGATGTTTACGCCCCCGGCGGGCAGCTCGAAATCCTGCGGCAAAACGATGGTGGGGCTGTCGGGGTTTATGTAAATCGACGCCGACGAGTCCATCGTCTCCGAGACCACCTTGAAGGCCACGTAGAGGCCCGAGTAGCGCGACATCGCGAACCCGTGCAGGCCCATGTCGATCATCTCCTGCACGCCGGTGGGATAGAGCACCGGGATCATTGCCGCGTCGAACGCGTGCTCACTCTGGTGGGGTAGTGTCGAGGACTTGCACGCGTGGTCGTCGCCGGCCAGCATCAACACACCGCCGTGCTTGGCGCTCCCCGCCGCGTTGGCGTGCTTCATCGCATCGCCCGCGCGATCGACGCCCGGACCCTTGCCGTACCACATCGCGAAGACGCCGTCGTATTTCGCGCCGTCGAAGAGGCCCACCTGCTGCGAGCCCCAGACCGCGGTCACGGCGAGCTCCTCGTTCACGCCGGGCGTGAAGTGGATGTGGTGGTCCTTGAGATGTTTCTTTGCCTTCCAAAGCGCCTGGTCGAATCCGCCGAGGGGCGAGCCGCGATAGCCGGAGATGAATCCCGCGGTGTTCAGGCCCGCTGCCAGGTCGCGCTCGCGCTGGATCATCGCGAGTCGCACGAGGGCTTGGGTGCCGTTCATGTAGACACGGCCGGAGGCGAGCGTGTACTTGTCCTCCAGCGAGACGGGCAATGCGGACATTCGGCTGATTATATGCGGTTGGACCCTCTCGGAGCCACCCGCGACCCCTGGTTAGAACAGCGCTCCCTGCCCTTTAGGGCCCGGGGGACGGAACAAGGTCGTGTCGAGATCGAAACGGTCCTCGGTGTTCAGCCCCAGGCGCTTGCACGCCTTGTCGAAACGTTGGGCCAGGAGCTGGGCGAACAAGCCTTGCCCAGTCATACGGGTGCCGAAATTAGGATCGTTGTCACGGCCTCCGCGCATCTCGTGGACGCGTGACATGACGTGCGCGGCCTTGAGCGGGAAATGCTCCTCGAGCCAAGCCCGGAAAATGTCCTTCACTTCCCAGGGCAACCGGAGCAGGGTGTACGACGCCGAGGAGGCGCCCGATTTCGCGACCGCCTCGAGAATCGGTTCGAGCTCCGAATCGGTGAGGAACGGGATGACGGGCGCCACGTTCACGTTCACGCGCAGCCCCGCCGCGGTAAGCCGCTCGATGGCGACCAGGCGCCGTGCAGGGGCACTCGCGCGCGGCTCCAGGTATCGCGAGATGCCGTGGTCGAGCGTCGTGAGCGTGATGGTCGCGGCAACGAGCCTCTTCCTGGCCATCGGCACGAGAATGTCGAGGTCGCGCTCGATCAGCGCGGACTTGGTGATGAGACCCACCGGTTGGTTGGCCTCGCTGCAGACTTCCAGGATGCCACGGGTGATGCGGTACTCGCGCTCCGACGGCTGGTAGGCATCGGTGTTCACGCCGATCACCAGGTTCTCGCAGCGATAACCGGGCTTCGACAGCTCCTCGCGCAGCAGGTCGGGCGCATTGGTCTTGGCCGAGATCCGCGTCTCCCAATCGATGCCGGGTGAAAGGCCGAGGTAGGCGTGACTCGGGCGCGCGTAGCAGTAAGGGCACCCGATCTGGCATCCTCGATACGGATTGAGCGACTGGGAGAAGCCGATGTCCGGCGAGTCGTTGTGGGTGATGATCGACTTCGCTCGCTCGATCGCGATCACCGTCTTCGGCCGGCTCGGCTCATCGCCGGGCTCCTGGAACCAGCCGTCCTCGACCGCGTCTCGCGACACGGTCTCGAAGCGGCCTTCGGGATTGATGGTCGCGCCGCGGCCTTTGGCGGCCTGGCCATGGTTTCCCGCGGTCGTTTTCAACGGCATCGAAAAATTTTACGCGTGTCCGATCGGGGATGGGCCGCCCCGGAAAATAAACTTCCCAATTGTGGATAAGAGGCCGCCCGCGACCGAGACAAGGGCACTTATCCACATCGGTACACTACGCGTTCGCGGAGGGAGCCCTGGCCACGCTGCGCACGGCAAATCTTGAAGAGGCGGTCGACGCAATCCTCGCCGGCGTGGGTTCGCATGTCGTCTGTGGAACGCCCCTGGGACTCGGCAAGCCAGTGCCGCTCCTCAACGCGCTCTATGGCCGCGCCAAGGGTGATCCGTCGCTTCACTTGTCGATCATCACCGCCCTGTCTCTCGAGATCCCGCGTCCCGGGAGCGAGCTCGAGCGGCGATTCCTCGAGCCGTATGTGCGCCGCGCCTTCGCAGGGGTGCCCGAACTCGACTATCTGCGCGACCAGCGCACGCGCCGCACGCCCCCGAATGTCAACGTCTGCGAGTTCTACTTCCGGCCCGGCTCGATGCTCGGCGTGCCGGCTGCGCAGCAAAACTATCTCAGCAGCAACTACACCCACGCCGGGCGCGACATGCTGGCGCGAGGCGCCAACGCCGTGCTGGTGATGGTCACGGAGCGCTCGGGACGCTACAGCCTCAGCTGCAACCCCGATCTCACCATCGACGTCGTGCGGGGAATGCGCGCGCGCGGCACGCCGTGCGTGGTCGCCGCGGCCGTCAATCGCAACCTGCCCTTCATGACGGGCGATGCGCAGGTGGACGAGGATTTCTTCGACGTGGTGGTCGACGCGCCCGAGGGCGACCACGCGTTGTTCTGCGCCCCCAACCCGCCGATCGAGCCGGCGGAGCATGCGATCGGAATCCATGCGGCGGCGCTCGTGATGGATGGCGGCACGCTGCAGTTGGGCATCGGCTCACTCGGCGACGCGGTGGCCCACTGGCTGCGCCAACGCCATGGGGCGAGCGCCCAATTCGCCGAGGCGGCCGGCGCCCTGGGGCTCGCCCGCTGGGAAGCGCTGCTTGCGTCCGAAGGCGGCGAGCTGCCCTTCAACGAAGGACTCTTTGCTGCCAGCGAGATGTTCACCTGGGGAATGATGGAGCTGCGACGCGCCGGGGTGATCCGGCGCCGCGCCAACGGCCGCGAGGGGCCGATGGTCCAGGGGGCATTCTTCCTCGGCCCCAGCGACTTCTATGCCGCATTGCGCGCGCTGCCCGAGGAGGAGCGCGCCGACATCCAGATGACGTCGGTGGCGCGCATCAATGACCTCTTCGGCGAGGAACACGAGGTGCGGCGCCAACGCCGCCATGCGCGCTTCATCAACACCTGCATGATGGCCACCCTTTCGGGCGCCGCCGTCTCCGACGGGCTTGCCGACGGGCGCGTCGTGAGCGGCGTAGGGGGCCAGTACAATTTCATCGCCATGGCGCACGAGCTCGCGGGCGCCCGCTCGATCCTGCTCCTGCGCGCCACGCGGGAAACCGGCAGCCGGATCGAATCGAACATCGTGTTCAATTACGGGCACGTCACCATCCCGCGACACCTGCGCGACATCGTCATCACCGAATACGGGATCGCAGACTTGCGCAGCCGCACCGACTCGGAAGTCGCCGCGGCCCTGATCGGCATTGCCGACGCGCGCTTTCAGGAAGGGCTTGCCGCGCAGGCGAAGGCGGCGGGCAAGCTGCCAAGCGACTGGCACCCTCCCCTCGAGGCGCGAAACAACACGCCCGAGAGCCTGGAGCGGCGCCTTGCGCCGCTGGCCGCGCGCGGACTGCTGCCGGAATTTCCGCTCGGCACCGATTTCACTCGCGAGGAGCAGAGGCTCATCCCCGCGCTGCGCTGGCTAAAGCGCCACTCGTCGGGACGGCAACGGCTCGCGCTCGCCGCCGCGCTGGCCGCCACCGACCCCACGCGGGAGGAAGACGCCGCGCTCGAGCGGATGGGGCTGGCAACACCGCAGGGAGTAAAGGAGGCGTTGCTGCGGCGCTTGGTGGCGTTGGGGCTGCGCAACACCCGATAGCATTTGCCTCAGCTCGGCACATTAGAATCACGGCATGACCCCGGAAATCGACCGCAAGACGCTGCGCTTCAATTCCATCAACTTCAAGGGTCTCGCGCCCGGCCCCCGCCTCGTCGTCACCGGCGCCGTCCACGGCAACGAGACCTGCGGCACCCAGGCCATCACGCGCGTGCTGGCCGAGGTGAACTCCGGAAAGATCCCGATCGTCGCGGGCGACGTGACGCTCGTGCCGGTGACCAATCCCCTCGCCTATGCGAAGGGCGATCGCGCGGGCGACCGCAACCTGAATCGCAACCTCAGCCCCACGGACGAGCCGAAGGATTTCGAGGATCACGTCGCGAACTGGCTTTGCCCGATCCTCGCGCGCCACGACGTGTTGCTGGACCTGCACTCGACGCGAGCCAAGACCCAGGCCTTCGCGATGCTCGGGCCCAGGGACAACGCTGGAACCCTCGAGCCCTTCAAGCATTCGGCGAAGGAGCGCGCCATGGCGCGCATCCTCGGCGTGAAACGCTACGTGGAAGGCTGGCTCGGCACCTATGCGAAAGGCGTCGAGCGGCGCGTGAGATCGGGCCTCGGCAGCGGCCTCAACACCGATCCCAAGTACGGCGTCGGCACCACCGAGTACATGCGCTCGCAGGGCGGCTACGCGGTCACACTGGAGTGCGGGCAGCACGAGGCGCCCGAATCTCCCGAGGTCGCCTATCGCGCCATCCGCCACGTCCTCGCGCACCTCGGCATCACCGGGGAGCCCAAGCCCGGGCCCATCGCCGAGTGGGAGGCGCTCAAGATCGATGATGTGATCGATCGCGCCCACGACGCGGACCAGTTCGCGCGCGCCTGGGCGAGCTTCGACACGTTGAAGCGCGGCGACCTCATCGCAACACGCCACAATGGCACGGAGCTGCGCGCCGAGGCTGACGGCTGGATCCTCTTCCCCGACGTGGGCGCGAAGCCCGGCCACGAATGGTTCTACTTCGCCCGGGCCAACCCGCAGGTCTGGGGCTAACGCGTCATGTCGGAATCCTTGGCGAGTTCCCTCTACCGCAGCCTGTCGCAATCGCAGCGCCGTGAAGTCTGCTTCGAATGGAATCACCGCGATCCGCAGCGGGGACTGTTGCGGACCTTCATTTCCAACCACTGGCAGATTACGCGCCCCTGCATACGCAGCGATTTCTACACGCACGCGCAGCAGGGCCTGATCCACGAGGCCTTCCGGAATCTTTTCGATCCGGAGTGGTATCCGCGTTTCATCAAGCAACTGAAGGACGACACGAACGGCCATCCGTGGGGCGCGGACCAGAGCATCGCTTTGTTTGGAGACCCCGACACCGGGCCGTTCCAGTTCGTGATCACCGGCCGCCACTTCACCTGGCGCGCTGACGCCGATGCCGAAGGGCGCGTCGCGTTCGGCGGTCCGATCCTCTACGGGCATCAGGCCACCGGGTATTACGAGCGGCCCAATCATCCGGGCAACGTGTTCTGGGTGCAGGCGCAGTGCGCGAGCCGGCTTGCCGGAATGCTCGACGAGCAGCAGCTCCAGCAAGCGGTAGTCGACGCCCTTCCACCCGAGACCGAGATCGGCTTCCGCCCAGCAAGGCCGGGGATCGCGATCGCGACGCTCACCGCGGAGCAAAGGCGCCAGCTCGATGCCACGCTCGCCGTGCTCGTCGAACCCTTCCGGATTTCGGACCGAGCGCGAGTCACCGAATGCCTGGGCCGGCAAGGCGGGCTCGAGCAATGCCACCTGATGTTCGCCCGCGAAGGGCGGATGAGCGCGCCGCAGTGGGACAACTGGCGCATCGAGGGGCCTTCGTTCGTCTGGCATTTCCGGGGGTTTCCCCACGTACACGTCTGGGTGCACATCGCCGAAGACGCGTCGGTTGAGGCGAATGCGCAACGGGGAACGTTCTTGTTTGCCGATCACGACCCCTTGAGATGACGGCGCACGACACCGTAGTCATCGGCGCCGGTCCGGCAGGACTGGGCGCGGCCCTCGCACTGGGCGACACCGCCGTGATCCTCGAGCAAAGCCCTGATGCCGGGGGTTTGTGCGCCACTGTGACCCTCGGCGGGGCCGTGTTCGATCTCGGGGGCCACTCCTTTCACACGCCGCACCCCGCGGTGCGCGAGCTGGTATTCGGTGCCCTCCCGATGGAGGAGCAGGTACGCGAGGCCTGGTGCGTGGTGGGAGGCGAATGGATACCGTATCCGTTCCAGAAGAATTTCGCGAAGCTCCAGGACGGCGCCATCGTGCGGGAATGCCAGGAGGGCCTGGAGCGCCGCGGCGCCGGGCGCGCCCCGCGCAATCTCGACGAACATCTGGAAGCCCGATATGGGGCCGGCATCACGCGCCATTTCCTGCGTCCTTACAATGAAAAGCTGTGGGGACCAGACCTTACCCGGCTCTCGACGGAATGGACCGGGCAGCGCATGGCCGCATCGACGGGCACTCCGGAGGCGTTCAGCACCGAGGGCGGCGTGCGAACGCCGCTGCAATCCGACACCCGCGTCGCTTACCCGGCACGCGGCGGGTATGGGGAAATCTTCCGCACTCTCGCCCAGCGCGTTCCGCGAATCCGATTCGGAGAATCGGTGGCAAGCATCGATACACGGCTGGGCTCCCTTGCGACGGCGAGCGGCGAACGGCTGCATTGGAAGAAGATCGTTTCAACGCTGCCGCTACCCGTCCTCCTGGATCTCCTTCCGGACGTGCCCACGCCATTGCAGCGCGCGATGCAGCGGTTGGTGGCGCTGCCGGTGACGCTGGTGCTGGTGGCGCTCAAATCCCGGCTCGAAACGCCGATCCAGCGAGTCTATTTTCCCGGCGGCGAATTCCCGGGCCACAAGGTGGTGGTGAATCACAATTCGTCCGCATACCTGCGTGCACTGCCGAACCATGGCGTCCTGGTGGAGATTTCCGGAGGGGGTGCCGGGTCGTCGTCAAATGGAAAGGTGTCGTGCGAAAGAGTCATCGGCGGGCTGCGATCGATTCGCTTGCTGGGGGACCGGGATGAAATCGCCGGCACGCAGGTCATCGAGCTGCCACGGGCCTATCCCGTTCCCACCCACGAGCGTG
>JANNKG010000134.1:0-3855 GCA_031396185.1 Burkholderiales bacterium
CGCAGCGCCTGGATCATCGTCATCTGCGCCATGGTCAGACTCCCAGCTCGCGGCGCTGGCGCCGGAGATGGTCGGGGACGTCCTCGTAGATGTCGTCGAACATGGTGCTGTTGCTGAAGAGGTGCCCGTCGGCGAGCGAGCCGAAGCTCTCGGCTTCCTTCTGCGCGGCCAATACCTGCGCTTCCAGCTCCTTCTGCAGCGCGGCGTGCTCCTCCTCGGACCAGATGCCGATCCCGATCATGTGCCGCTTCAGCCGCTCGATCGGGTCGCCGAGGGGGTAGCGCTGCCAGTCGTCCACGGGGCGGTACTTGGAGGGATCGTCCGAGGTCGAGTGCGGCCCGCCGCGGTACGTGATCCATTCGATGAGGGTGGGTCCGAGGTTGCCGCGCGCGCGCTCGGCCGCCCAGCGCGAGGCAGCGTAGCCAGCGAGAAAATCGTTGCCATCCACGCGCAGCGACGCGATGCCGCACCCCACGCCGCGCGCGGCGAACGTCGTTCCCTCACCGCCCGCGATCGACTGGAACGACGAGATCGCCCACTGGTTGTTGACGACGTTGAGGATCACCGGGGCGCGGTAGACGTGCGCGAACGTGAGCGCGGTGTGGAAATCGGCCTCCGCCGTGGCGCCGTCGCCGATCCAGCCCGATGCGATCCGCGTGTCGCCCTTAATTGCCGAGGCCATCGCCCAACCGACCGCCTGGATGAACTGGGTGGCGAGGTTGCCGGAGATGGTGAAGAACCCGAGCCGCTTGTACGAGTACATGACCGGCAGCTGCCGGCCCTTGAGCGGGTCGCGTTCGTTGGAAAGCAGCTGGCAGATCATCTCGACCATCGGCACGTCGTCGTGCGCGAGCAGCAGGCTCTGCTGCCGGTAGGTCGGGAAGTTCATGTCGCCGGGCTCGAGCGCCATCTCGTGGGCGCAGCCGATCGCCTCCTCGCCCAGGCTCTGCATGTAGAACGAGGTCTTTTTCTGCCGCTGGGCGACGAGCATGCGCGCGTCGAAGACGCGTGTGCGCAGCATCCCGCGCATCCCCTTCTTCAGTTGCTCGGGGCTGAGCTTCGGGTCCCAAGGGCCGACCGCGCGGCCCTCGTCGTCGAGCACGCGGATCAGCGCGTCGGCGAGGAGGGCAGTGTCCTGCGCGGGCGCATCCACGGGGGGCCGGGGGATGGCGCCGGCGGGTGAAACCTGGAGATAGGAGAAATCGGTTGCTTGGCCCGGTCGCCCGGTGGGTTCGGGCACGTGCAGGCGCAGGGGTGACTGGCGATCCATTGGGAGGCGTGGCTTGTGGCCGTTGTCCGTTGGAGATGGCGAATTTTACGCCAAGCGAAGTCTCCCCTTTTTCGGGGAGGGGGTTACTGCGGCTCGATCTTCGCGATCTTCACGTAGTTCGCCCACTTCGCGGTCTCCGTCTGCGTTCGCTTGGCGAGCGCCTCCGGCGTGCCGGGTTCGACCGTGAAACCGAGGTTCGACGCGAATTTGTCCTGGAGCGCCTTGTCGTTGGCCGCCGCGTTGAACGCCTGGTTGAGCTTGGCGACCACATCGGACGGCGTGCCGGCCGGGGCGTAGGCGCCGAACCACGCGATCAGCTCGTAGTCCTTGAAGCCGAGCGCCTCGTTCACCGTGGGAAGCTCGGGGATGGCGGGCGAGCGCTTGCCCGAGGTGACCGCGAGGCCGCGGACCTTGCCCGCCTTCACCTGCGGCAGCATCACCGCGAAGTCGGCGGTGAACATCATCACCTGGCCGCCGATCAGGTCCATCATCGCCGCGGGGCCGGCCTTGTAAGGCACGTTGAGCATCTGGATGCCGGCCATGCTGGCGAGCATCTCGCTCGAGACGAGCTGCGAGGTGCTGGCGCTGGCGAAGGTCACCTGGCCCGGCTTGGTCTTCGCGAACGCCACCAGCTCCTTCAGGTCCTTTGCAGGCACGTCGTTGTGGACGGCCACGATGAGCGGCACGGAGCCCAGGTATGCAGCGGGCGCGAAGGCGGTGTCCTGGTTGTACGGCAGCGTCTTCTGCAGGTACTTGAGCGCCGCGTTGGTGCTGTTGGTGCCTATCAGGACCGTGTAGCCGTCGGGCGCGGACTTGGCGACCTCGGCGGCGCCCAGCATGCCGTTCACGCCGGGCTTGTTGTCGATCACGATCGGCTGACCGATGGTCTTCGACATGTGGTCAGCGAAGGCCCGCCCGATCTGGTCGGTCGCGCTGCCGGCGGCGAAGGGGACCACGAACCTGATCGGCTTCGTGGGATAGGCCTGCCCGAAACTCGTGGCAGGGAGGAGGGCGGAAAGGGCGAGGGCGGCAAGCGAGAGCAAGTTACGGCGCACGGGATTCTCCAGGTTGTCGGGTTTCATTTAATCATGGACGCGACACCTCCACGTCGAGCGCCAGCATGAGGAAGCTGAACGACTTGCCGTGGAGGTCGAGATTCAGGGAGGCGTTCACGCCGCCTTCGAGCGCGTCGTGCAGCACGAAGTTCAGGCCATGCAGCCCCGGCACTTCATAGCGCGTGACCTTGCCCTTCCAAAGGGCGGGATAGGCGGCGGCCACACGCTCGGCGGTGAGGCTCGCTTTCACATCCTCGTAGTCGCGCGGATCGTAGACCCACACCGAGATGCTGGCGATGTCGCCCTTGTCGCCGGTGCGTGCCGAGGCGACCTCACGCAAGGCAACGGACTTGCGGTTCACGATTGCATCACCTCGACCTTGAGGTCGATGGCGGACCGGTCGACGTAAATCGCCTGCGTCGTCACCGACGGGCTGATGGTGCCGCGATACCCGCCGCCCCCCGCCGGCCCGCTCAGCCACAGGCTCTCCACTTCGGTGAGCAGCGTCTCGGCCATGAAACGGTCCGGCGTGCGCATCGCTGCGCGCAGCCGTACGTCACGCGTTTCGGTTGTACGCTGCCCCGCAGTGGCATGTAACGCACTGACTCCGATCAAATCCACCCGCAACGTCTCGTTGCAGCGATGGATATGCTTCATCCGCTCTTTGATGATGGCCGTCGCCAGCTGTGCCCTTCCGACCGCCCCCGCCCCGGCGTAGCTGAACTCCGCCTCCGCCAGGAACCCGCCATCAAATCCAATGATCGCCTTCAGTTTCTCTGGCCGTTCGCGCCCGCCGGCACCGGAGATCCGCACGCGGTCCTTGCCCTGCTCGGATATCGACGTCGTCGAGAAGTCGGCTGTCACGTCGGGCGTGAGGTACGCGCGTGGATCGTGCACCTCGTACAGCAGCTGCTCCTTCACCGTGAGCTCCCGCACCACGCCGCCAGTGCCCTCGAGCTACGTGATGACCGCGGAGCCGTCGGGCTCGACCTCGGCGTAGGGAAATCCGAGGTACGCGATATCGGGCACGGTCTTGTACGGCGGATCGGCGAAATAACCGCCGGTAACCTGTGTCGTGCACTCGAGCAGGTGGCCCACGGCGGTCCCCCGGCCCAGTCGCGGCCAGTCGTCCCAACTCCAGCCGAAGCGATGGACGAGCGGCGCCAGGAAGAGTGACGGGTCGGCCACGCGGCCGGTGATGACGACGTGCGGCTCGTGGTCTAGCGCCGGAAGGATCGCATCGATGCCGAGATAGGCGTTGGCGCCGGCGAGCTTGAGGCCGTGCTCGCGCACCGATTTGCCCAGCTCGGGAAGCTGCAGGTCCGGCACGATGCTCGGAGTGATGTCGTCGCCTTCCACGACTGCGATGCGCAGCTTCAGGCCCATGCGCTGGGCGAGCGCCACCGCGACGCGCCCGGCCGCGCGCGGGTTCGCCACACCCATGTTGGTGATGATCGTGGTCTTGTTCTTCGCGCAATCGGCAAGCACGGCACCCAGGCGCCGATCGATCAGCGCGTGGTAGCCCTTGTC
>JANNKG010000205.1:0-7695 GCA_031396185.1 Burkholderiales bacterium
TCCACGATCCCCGATTCGAGATCCTCGAGAGCGTGCGCGAAGGCTCGAGCGCATTCCTGGTCTGGAACTTCGAATTCCGCGTCAAGGCGTGGAAGCCCGCAGTCACTCGCAGCATCCACGGCACCTCGCACATCCGCTTCGCTGCCGATGGCCGAGTCGCCCGGCATCGCGACTATTGGGATGCCGCCGGGGAGCTCTACGCCAAGCTGCCGGTGATTGGGCCGGTCATCCGCTGGCAGGAAAAAAGAATAGCATTCAGTCGTCGATGGCGGCGATGACGCGGTTGCGGCCGGCTTGCTTGGCGGTGTAGAGCGCCTTGTCGGCCATGCGCATCACCTGCACCCAATCCTGTTGGCCGGGCGGCAGGGCGGCAACCCCGGCGGAGAGGGTCAGCAGGCCGAGCGATGTGCCCTCGAATTCCAAGGTCATGGCGGCGAAGGCGGCGCGAATGGCTTCGGCCTTGTTGCGCGTGGCCTCGAGGGTGGCACCCGGCATGATCACGCCGAATTCCTCGCCGCCCCGACGGCAGGCGATGTCGCTGCCTCGCGTGGCGTTGCGCAGCAACTCGCCCACGCGCGCGAGCACGAAGTCGCCCGCGTCGTGGCCGTAGGTGTCGTTCAGCAGCTTGAAGTGGTCGAGGTCGAAGATGATGGCGCCAATGCCGGTGTTCATCCGTCGCGCCCGCGGCAGCTCGCGGCTCATGGTCTCCTCGAGGTAGCGGCGGTTCCAGAGGCCGGTGAGCGGATCTCGCATTGAAAGCGCGTGTGCGCGGTTCCAGGCGTCCACCAGCGCCACGATGAGCAGGAACACCACGAGGCTTGCGACCAGCCCCCCGCCAAGCACCGTCCAGGGCCTTCCCGCTCGCAGCGCCGCGTCGAACTCCGGGCGTGAGATGAACTGGATCGTCCAGCTGCGCCCCGGCATCGGGAAATTCACGATGCGCTCGAATTCCGACGGCTCGGTGGAGGGCTTGGCGCGGCCGGCCGAGCGGGTGTCCATCAGTTCCGCCTGGACGCCCTTGCCCGGCTGGTCGTAGATGCGCATGTCGAGCACCTGCAGAACGCCCTCTTCGAAGATGCCCGCCAGGAGGTCGTGCATGCGGAAGGGGCTGAAGACGTAGCCCGATACCGCGTTGCCACGGTCGCGGCGCGGCAGGTCGCGCGCTATCGGATGAAATACCGGGACGTACATCACGAATCCGGGCTGCTGCGGCTGCGTTCCCCGGAACGCTTCGCCGGCGAGCACCACGCGGCTGGTGATCGCCGCCTCGCCGCTCGTGCGGGCAAGGTCCATCGCCGCGCGCCGCACCGGCTCCGAATACATGTCGAAGCCCAGCACCCGCGCATTGCGGCCGAGGAACGGCTCGTTGTAGACGATCGGCGTCATCTCGTCGCGCTCGCCGGCGGGACGGATGTCGTACTCGGCAAAGCCCTCCGCGCGCAGTCGGGTTACGTGATCGGCGCGATGGGCCGCGCGAACGTACTCGGCGAACCCCACCGATTGGATGCCGGGGAAGCGCTCCTCGAGCTGCAGGTTGGTGATGAAGGCGCGCCACTCGTCGCGCGACACGCCCGGTGACGAGGCGATTCGCGCGGCTCCGGAGCGCAGCACCTGCTCATAGGCGAGCATGCGCGCGCGCACCGCGGCGGTTGCCGTTTCGGTGCGGCGCTCGAACTGCACGCGCGCGTCGCCGTAGCGATTGCGCTCGAGCCCGATCCAGCCTGCCGCGGTGAGCGCGAGCGAAGCGGTGAGCGCGATCCAGGGAAATGGAGAGCGCAATGCCTGGCGCTTGTCTTCGAGGCCCCACCGCACGGAGATCGCATCGCCTTCTATCAAGTGATGCGGCATTTTCCGGGGCCCGGGATCATCCTGAAGTGACTCACGTCACATCGGGGAATACACCTGTAGCCGTCTCAGGGCGCCACGTATTCGAAGGCCTTCACCACGCGCGCGACCCCGCTCGTGTTGCGCGCGATCTCCACCGCCGCGTCGCCTTCGGGCTGCGTGACCAGGCCCATGAGGAACACCACGCCCTGTTCCGTCACCACCTTGACGTGATTGGGCGAAAAGCGACCATTGTTGACCATGCGCGCCTTCACGTTGGAGGTGACCAGCGCGTCGTTGCCGCGCGAAGCGAGCGAGGACGTGCCCGCGATCTGGATCTCGTTGGTGACGTCGCGCACGTTTTCGAGCCCGCGCACCGATACTTCGATCTTCGCGCGGGTATCCTCGTTCGGCGCCTCGCCGGTGAGCAGGACGCGGCGGTTGAAACTCGTGGCGTTTACATGGAGACCTGGATACTGGCCTCGCATCCGCGCAATCACCTTCCATTCGATGCTCTCGTCCTCGATGTACATGCCGGTCGTGCGCCGGTCGCTCGCCATGATGGCGGCGGCGCCCATGCCGGTGACGGCGAGCGGAAAGCAGCCCTGCAACAGCGTGGCCGCCGCTACCAGGGCGGTGAGGCCGAGTACCTTGCGTTTCATTTCAGTTCTCCGTGGATCACGTTGTCGACCACCTCGCACAGGCAGTGGATCACCAGCAGGTGGATCTCCTGCACGCGCATCGTGCGGGCGTGGGCGACGTTCAAATGGTGGTCGTGGGGGCGAAGCATCTTCGCCATGGCTCCGCCATCGCGCCCGGTGAGGGCGATGACGGTCATTTCCTTCGCGTGCGCCGCCTTCATGGCCTCGATGACGTTCTTCGAGTTTCCCGAAGTGGAGATCGCAAGCAGGACGTCGCCCGGCTGGCCGAGCGCTTCCACTTGCTTGGAGAACACGCGGTCGAAATCGTAGTCGTTGGCGATGGCGGTCAGGGCGGACGTGTCGACCGTGAGGGCGATCGCCGGCATGCCCGGGCGCTCGCGCTCGAAACGCCCGACCATCTCGGCGGCGAAATGCTGGCTGTCTGCGGCCGAGCCGCCGTTGCCGCAGGCGAGCGCCTTGCGGCCGACCTTGATGGCGGTGGCGAGCGCGGTGCCGGCGCGCGCGATCGGCGCCGGCAGGGTGTCAGCCATTTTGCGGCGCAACTCCACGCCCTCGTCGAAATGCCGCTTCAGGTGAGCAGTGAGATCCATGGTCCCGAGTGTAACGGTTAGGAGACGTCGAACGCGCCGCGAATCCACTCGGGCTTGCCGCCATCGAGCGCCACGACGTCGAAGCGGCACGCCGGCGGCCGCGCGAAGCGCATCAGGAATTGCCGCGCGGCGGCGACGATGCGCCGCTGCTTGCGCGGCGTGATGCTGGCAGCCGCACCGCCGAAGCGCGTCCCGGTGCGCAGGCGCACTTCCACGAACACCAGCGTCGTGCCCTCGCGTGCGATGAGGTCGATCTCGCCCAGCCGGGTCCGGTAGTTGCGCATGACGATCGCCAGGCCCTGGGCGGCGAGGAAGGCTTCGGCGCGATCCTCCGCATCGCCTCCCGCCGATTGCGCGGGCGTGGGATGGATGATCAAGCTCACGGAGTGCCCCGCATCGGGATGACGCGGCCCCCATCGACCTCCGCGGGCGACAGCGATCGGGCGAAGTGGCCGCCCTCGACGGCGATGCGGCCGGTGACCCCATCGAGCGCGGCTTTCGCCGGATTGCCCCGCGTGAGCAGCAGCGCGAGGCGGAAGGCGTCGATGCCGAAGGCGTACAAGCGCTCATGCTCGACCGACATCGCCCCCTTCGGCGGCGGGTAGATCATGACGGCGGGGTGGTCGGGTTGGACGAACCAGGGCATTTCGAGATAACGCACGCCCTGCAGGTCCACGTTGACAATGGCCTCCGCCCGCGGGTTCACGCTGAGGGTGGTGGCGTAGATCGGCAGCATCCCCGAAACATACGGTCGGACGGCGCGCGCTTCGACCTGGTCGAGGGCGAAGAACACCATGTCACCCCGCATGCCGGCGACGCGTTCGCGCACCAGGACGGCCTCTTCTGCGATGCCGCTGAAGACGATGCGGCGGAATTCGCCGGCAGCGCGCGCCCATTCGCGCTCGAAGGCGTCCTGGACGCGGCGAGACGACGGCGTGTTGGTGCCGATCACGATCGCCGAACGCAAACCGTCGGCGACCGCCAGCAGGGCCGCCTGGCGGGCCTCGTTTTCGAGCGACAGCGACACCGAATAGGCGCCCTGGGGCAGCTCGACGCGCAGCTCGTTCAGCGCGAGGATCGGCTGGCGCGCACAATCGCTCGTCGCGAGCACATTGGCGCCGTCGCGGGTGAATCCCCCCACGACCAGCAGCGCACCCGCCGCCTGGGAATTCCGGCACGCCTCGACGAGCGCGCCGGCCTCGTTGTCCACCGCGGTCACGATCACCGACGCGCCTTCCCGGCCGGCGACTTCGGCCGCGGCCATGAATCCGGCACGCACCGCATCGGCGAGCCGGCCGAGGGCCGGGCTGGCGGTGGGCAGGATCAGGGCGACGTGGGGCCGGGTTGCGATGGGCCGGGCGATCGGACGCGCCTCCGGCACCGGCACCGCGTCCTGGAGCGGACGCACGACCGACGAGCGGGCGAGACCGGTCGCCGGATCGATGTCATCCTCGCGAAAGGTTGTGCCCGGCGGTGGGTCGGCCGAAAATGCGGGCGACGCCAGCGTGGCGAAGGCAACGAGGAGAATCGCGGTGAAGCGCGACATGGACCCGGGATTATATGTGGTGGCGACTCCCATAGGGAACCTTGGCGACGTGACGCGTCGGGCTTTGGAGACGCTCGAGAGCGTGGACGTGGTGGCCGCGGAGGATACGCGGGTCACCCGTGGCCTGCTCAATCACTTCGGCATCGCGGCGAAGCTGGTGGCGCTGCACGCCCACAACGAGCGCGGCGGGGCCGAGCGCGTCATTGCATGGATCACCGAGGGCAAGTCTGTGGCGTTCGTCTCCGACGCGGGCACGCCCGGCGTGAGCGATCCCGGGGCGCTCCTCGTGGCAGGCGTGCGTGCCGCTGGACTGCCGGTGATCCCGATCCCGGGCGCAAGTGCGCTCACCACCGCCCTTTCCGCCG
The DNA here is from genome assembly GCA_031396185.1 of Burkholderiales bacterium. GTDB lineage: Bacteria > Pseudomonadota > Gammaproteobacteria > Burkholderiales > Usitatibacteraceae > Usitatibacter. The sequence goes on from JANNKG010000205.1 coordinate 4,988, forward strand.
CCGGCATCGAGGCCGATGGCGTCGTCTTCGCGGGGTTCCTTCCCGCCAAGGGCACGCAACGGCGGCAGCGGCTTGCGCAACTGGCCGGCGGCCCGTGGGCGATCGCGCTTTTCGAGGCGCCGCATCGCGTCTCGCGCACGCTGGCCGACCTGCACGCGGCGCTCGGAGAGCGCGACGTGGTGATCGCGCGCGAGCTCACCAAGAAATTCGAGACCATCGCCCGGGTGCCGCTTGCCCAGGCCCAGGCGTGGGTTGACGCCGACGACGACCGGCGCCGCGGCGAGTTCGTCCTCGTGGTCGAAGGCCGAGCCGTCGAAGTCACCTCCGCCCTCGATCCTCGCGCGCTCCTGGAAACGCTGCTGGCCGAGCTGCCGCTCAAGCAGGCGGTGGCGCTGGCGGTAAAGCTCACCGGCGGCAAGCGCAACGAGCTCTACCCGCTCGCGCTCGAGCTCAAGGGCAACCTATAATCCTTTCCGCAATGGCCGACTCGCTCACCATCACCCGTCCCGATGACTGGCACGTTCATCTGCGCGATGGCGAACTGATGGCCTCGGTGGTGGCGGCGACCGCGCGACAGTTTGCCCGCGCGATCGTGATGCCGAACCTGAAGCCGCCGGTGGCAACGGTCGCCGAGGCCCGGCAGTATCGCGACCGCATCGTCGCGGCACTGCCCGAGGGCGCTGCATTCGAGCCGTTGATGACGCTCTATCTCACCGACAACATGGCGGCCGCCGAGATTGAACGCGCCGCGAAGGCGGGCTTCGTGAAGGCGGTCAAGTACTACCCCGCCGGCGCCACGACGAACTCCGACTCGGGCGTGACCGACCTGCGCAAGTGCGATGGGGTGCTCGAGGCCATGGCGGCCGCGCACATGCCGCTGCTGGTGCACGGCGAGGTCACCGATCCCGACGTGGATGTCTTCGACCGCGAGGCCGTTTTCCTCGACCGCGTGCTGGGACCGCTGGTGAAGCGTTTTCCGCGGCTCAGGATCGTGGTCGAGCACATCACCACCCAGGAGGCGGCGCTGTTTGTCGAACGCGCGACCGAGAACGTCGCGGCCACGATCACGCCCCAGCATCTCCTGATGAACCGCAACGCGATCTTCCTGGGCGGCATTCGTCCGCATCACTACTGCCTGCCGGTATTGAAGCGCGAACCGCACCGCCGCGCGCTGGTGAAGGCCGCGACCTCGGGAAACCCCAAGTTCTTCCTCGGCACCGACACGGCACCCCACGCGCGCGGCACCAAGGAGAACGACTGCGGCTGCGCGGGCCTGTACACCGCGCACGCCGCGCTCGAGCTCTACGCTGAGGCCTTCGAGTCCGCGGGCGCGCTCGACAAGCTCGAGGGGTTCGCGAGCCATTTCGGCGCCGACTTCTATCGCCTGCCGCGCAACAAGGGCCGCGTCACCATCGAACGCGCGGAGTGGGAAGTGCCCCGCGAGTATCCCTTCGGCCGCGAGACGGTGGTGCCGCTGCGAGCCGGAATGAAGCTCGGCTGGCGCTTCGCCGGCTAGCCCCTTGGAGTGGAACGTGGGGCGCGAGAGGTTGCGAGGCGCGATCTTCGCGCCGCTCGCACCTTCGATCGCCAAGCTCCCCGCCGATCGCTGGCCCGCGCACGCGGACCTCAATGCGCTCGCCGAGGGCATCGCCAACGCGACCGGCCAGGCGCTACGCTTCGTCGCACCGCGTCACCCGGCCAACCGCGACCGGCGCCACTACGAGCGCTACATCGCCGACTCGGGTGAGGTGGAGACGCGGCTGGAGAGCTGGCACGACCTCTTCAATGCGCTGGCCTGGATCACCTATCCAAAGGCCAAGGCCCGGATCAACGCCCAGCACGCGGCGATTCTCGAGGAGGGCGGGGACGAGGAGGCAAAGCATCGCAGCCCCGAGCGCGACGCGCTTACGCTTTTCGACGAGGGGGGCGTGATCGTCGCCTCGCGCTCGCCCGAGTTGCTGCGCCTCATCGTGGATTTCGAATGGAAGCAACTCTTCTGGAATCGCCGCGCGGACCTCGACGCGAACGTGCGTTTCCTTGCGTTCGGCCATGGTTGCTACGAGCAGGCGCTGGCGCCGTATCTCGGAATGGTCGCGAAGACGGTGTTCGTGCCCGTGGGCGAGCTCTTCTTCATGCTGCCGCTCGAGTCGCAAGTGGCGCAGGCCGATGCGCTCGTCGCGGCGCATTTTGCCCACCGCTCCAAGTTTGCTTCGCCCAAGGCGATGCCGCCGCTACCGGTGTTGGGTGTGCCCGGCTGGCATTTCGCGGATCAGGACGAGGCGTTTTACGACGACCCGAAGCACTTCCGCTCGAAGGGGGTTCGATAGGGCAATGAAAGTGTCTGACCCTTTCATTCGAGCGACGCTTGCGCTCAGCGTAAAATGGCAGCGTGAAGCAAGCCAGGCGATCGCTGCGCCACTTCGGTTGTGCAGAGGAAAGTCGGGACTCCATAGGGCAGCGTAGCGGGTAACCCCCGTCCACCGTGAGGTGAGGATTAGAGGAACAGAGACGAGTCTGTCGGGAAACCGATGGGGTGAAACGGCCAATCTCTACGCGGAGCAACACCAAATAGGCAGACGTTGACGTGGCCCACCGAGTCTGCGGGTAGGTGGCTCGAGCCCTGCGGCAACGCAGGGCCTAGAGGAATGATCGTCATAGCCCGCAAGGGCCGTAACAGAATCCCGCTTATCGGCTTGCTTCACACTCCG
>JANNKG010000227.1:0-5791 GCA_031396185.1 Burkholderiales bacterium
GACGAGCGCCGGCAGCAGCCGGATCACCTTCTCGGCGGTCACATTGGTGACCAATCCGGCGGCCAGCGCGCGCTGAGTGATCTCCGTGCACGGGCGGTCGAGCTCGATGCCGATCATCAGTCCCTCGCCACGAATCTCCCGCACGCCCGCAACCCCCGCGAGCCCGCGCGCGAGCTCCGCCTTGAGGAGGTCCCCCATGCGCCGCGCGTGATCGAGCATGCCGTCCTTTTCGATCACTTCGAGCGTCGTGAGCGCGGCCACGCAAACCAGCGGGCCGCCGCCAAACGTCGTGCCGTGGTTGCCGGGCTTGAATACCTTCGACGCCGCGCCACGCGCAAGGCAGGCGCCGATCGGCACCCCGGAGGCGAGGCCCTTGGCGAGCGTGATCACGTCGGGTGTCACGCCGGTCCACTGGTGGGCCATCCACTTGCCGGTCCGCCCCATGCCGCTCTGGATCTCGTCGATCATCAGGAACCACTGCCGGCGATCGCAGATCTCGCGGAGCTTGCGAACGTAATCGAAGTCGGCCACGTTGATGCCGCCCTCGCCCTGCAACACCTCCATCAGGATCGCGACGATCGAGGGATTCGACGCCACGCGCTCGATCGCCTGGAGGTCGTTGTAGGGAACGCGGATGAAGCCGCCCATGAGCGGCTCGAATCCCGCCTGGGCCTTGCGCGAGCCGGTGGCCGAGAGCGTCGCCAGGGTGCGGCCGTGCCAGGCCTTCTCCATTACCACGATCTGGGAATTCTCGATGCCGCGCTGGTGGCCGTGAAGGCGCGCTAGCTTGATCGCGCACTCGTTGGCCTCGGCGCCGGAGTTGGCGAAAAACGCGTTGTCCATGCCGGTGATCGCACAGAGCTTCGCCGCCAGGCGTTCCTGCTCGTCGACACGGAACAGGTTGGAGGTATGGATCAGCTTGCCCGCCTGCTCGGCGATCGCGCGCGTGAGCACCGGGTGTGCGTGGCCAAGCCCGCTCACGGCGATGCCTGCAAGCGCGTCGAGATACTTCCTGCCCTCGGTGTCCCACAGCCAGCACCCCTCGCCGCGCGCGAACGCGACCGGCTGCGGAGCATAGGTGTTCATCAGGTGGCCGGTGGTCATCTACTGCTCCTCTGGGGGAGTCTGTCCCCAAAATGAGAACGGCGGCATCGAGCCGCCGTCCGGGGAACGGCGATTATGCCCTAGGGGCGATTGCCGAGAGCCTTCACCTGCTGGGCGAGGCGGCTCTTGTGCCGCGCGGCCTTGTTCTTGTGGATGATGCGCTTGTCGGCGATGGAATCGATGGTCGACTGCTGCTCGCGCAGCACGGTCTCCGCGGCGGCATGGTCGCCAGCTGTGATCGCTGTGTGCACTTTCTTGATGGCGCCGCGCAGCCGGGTGCGCAGGCTCATGTTGGTGGCGCGCTGCTTGATGGACTTCTTGGCGCGCTTGGCGGCCTGCTTGGTGTTGGCCATATGAGTACGTGAATGTCCTGTTGTATTGGGGTCGAGGTCGCCGAGTGGTCACAGCGAAGCCTGATATCATACATTACTTGTCCATACAAAACAAAGCCCTAGATTGAATCTGCTCAGGGCAGCCGCTTCCGTGAGCGGCATGACGCTGTTGTCGCGCATCACCGGGTTCGTGCGCGACACATTGCTGGCAATCCTGTTCGGCGCCGGCCCCGCGATGGACGCTTTCGTCGTCGCCTTCCGAATACCCAACTTGCTGCGGCGGATGTTCGCCGAGGGCGCGTTTTCGCAGGCCTTCGTCCCGGTGCTGGGCGAGTATCGCGAGCGCCGCGGCGATGCGGCAACGCGGGAGCTCGCGGGCAAGGTGTTCGCAATCCTCGGGGCGGGTCTCTTCGTGGTGACGCTGATCGGCATCGTCGCCGCGCCCCTCATCGTCTACCTGAGCGCCGCCGGCTTCGCCAAGGACGCCGACAAGTTCGCGCTCACCGTGACACTGCTGCGCATCTGCTTCCCCTACATCCTGTTCGTCTCGTTGGTGTCGTTCTCGGCGGGGCTGCTCAACACCTACGGGGCGTTCAAGGCGCCGGCGTTCACGCCGGTGCTGCTCAACCTCTCGTTCATCGCCTTTGCACTCCTCGTGGCACCCCGCATGGAGCAGCCGGTGGTGGCGCTCGCGTGGGCGGTGTTCGCGGGCGGCGTGGCCCAGCTCCTCTTCCAGCTTCCCTTCCTGAAGCACATCGGCATGCTCCCCATGCCGCGTTGGGATCCGCGCGACGAGGGCGTGATCCGGATCCTCAAGTTGATGGCGCCCGCGGCGCTCGGCGTCTCGGTGGCCCAGGTGAGCCTGCTCATCAACACCCAGATCGCCTCGTGGCTCAAGGATGGCTCGGTCTCGTGGCTCTATTACGCCGATCGCTTGATGGAGTTTCCCTCGGCGATGCTGGGCGTGGCGCTCGGCACTGTCCTGTTGCCCTCGCTGGTGCGCCACCACCAATCGGCGGACAACGCGGGGTACTCGAAGGTGCTCGACTGGGGATTGCGGATCACCCTGCTGCTGGCGCTGCCGGCCGCGGTCGCTCTCGGCCTGCTCGCGGTGCCGCTGATCACCACGCTCTTCTGGCACGGCGACGTGTTCACGCGGGTTGACGTGATGATGACCCGCAACGCGCTCATCGCCTACGCGGCGGGACTCGTCGGCATCATCCTGGTGAAGATCCTGGCGCCGGGCTTCTACGCGCGGCAGAACATCCGCACACCGGTGAAGGTCGCCATCGTGACGCTGGCGATCACCCAGATCCTCAATGCCGCGTTCGTGCCATGGCTCGGGCACGCCGGCCTCGCGCTCGCCATCTCGGTGGGCGCGTGCTTCAACGCCGGCTGGCTGTGGCTGCTGATGCGCCGCTCGGGCGCCTATCGCCCCGAGCCGGGCTGGGCCGCGTTCCTGCTGAAGCTCGCGGTGGCGGTCTATCTGATGGGCGGCATGCTCTGGTTCGCGATGGGCCGCGAGAGCTCGTGGTTCGAGCTCACCGCGGGCGCGCGCGCGGTGAAGCTCGCGTGGGTGATCGGCCTCGGATGGGTCGCCTATTTCACGGCGCTCGCGCTCATGGGCTTTCGCCTGCGCCAGTTCTCGCGGCACGGGTAGGACGGCCTCGCGCGTGCGCATCGTGCGGCATCCGGCGACCGCCCCCCGCGACACCGCGCTCGCCATCGGCAGCTTCGACGGCGTGCATCGCGGCCACGCCGCATTGATCGAGCGAGTGAAGTCGGCGGCGAGCGAGCGCGGGCTGGGTAGCGCCGTGCTTACGTTCGAGCCTCTGCCGCGCGAGTTCTTCGCGCCGGCCAGCGCGCCCGCGCGGCTCACCTCGCTGCACGAACGCCTGGACGCGATCGCCGCCCTCGGCATCGAGACCGCCTTCGTCCAGCGGTTCGATGCGCGCTTCGCGGGCCTGGGCGCCGAGGAGTTCGCCGCGCGGCTGCGCAACCGCCACGGTTGCCGCTGGGTCATGGTCGGCGCCGACTTCCGTTACGCGGCGCGGCGCACGGGCAACGTCGCCAGCCTTGCCGAGGCGGGGGTTCGAATGGGATTCGAGGTCGCGGTCCTGCCGAGCATCGACGCGGATGGCGAACGCATCTCGAGCACCCGCATTCGCGAGGCGTTGGCGCGCGGCGACTTTGCGGCCGCGGCAGCGCTCCTCGGCCGGCCCTACGCCATCTCCGGGCGCGTCGTGCACGGCGCGAAGCGCGGGCGCACGATGGGCTTTCCCACGGCCAACGTGCGCCTGGGCCGCGCGAAGGCGGCGCTGCACGGAGTGTTTGCGGTAAAATGCCACGGTGCAGCAACTCGCGGACTCGAGGGAGTGGCGAGCCTCGGAATCAACCCGGCCGTAGCGCATCGCGGCCCGGCGACTCTCGAAGCATTCCTCTTCGATTTCTCCGGCGACCTCTATGGGCGCCGCCTCACCATCGAGTTCGTGAAGAAGCTGCGTGACGAGGCGCATTTCGCCTCGCTTGACGAGCTTGCGGCGCAGATTCGCCGCGATTGCGATGCGGCGCGGGATTTCTTCCGCGCGACGGGGATGTGATGCCGAACGACGCGAAAATCGACTACAAGAGCACGCTCAATCTCACCGAGACCCCGTTCCCGATGCGCGGCGACCTCGCGCGGCGGGAGCCCGCGTGGATCAAACGCTGGCAGGACACGCGACTCTACGAGCGCATTCGCGCGGCCTCCAGGGGCCGGCCCTTGTACGTGCTTCACGACGGCCCGCCCTATGCCAACGGCGACATCCACATCGGCCACGCCGTCAACAAGATCCTGAAGGACCTGGTGGTCAAGTCGAAGGCCCTGGCGGGTTTCGATGCGCCCTACACACCGGGCTGGGACTGCCACGGCCTGCCGATCGAGCACCAGATCGAGAAGAAGCACGGCCGCAACCTCGAGCCCAACCACCAGCGCGCGCTCTGTCGCGCGTTCGCCGCCGAGCAGATCGAGCGCCAGAAGAAGGACTTCCAGCGCCTCGGCGTCCTGGGCGACTGGGAGCATCCCTACCGCACGATGGACCCGGCCACCGAGGGGGCGGAGATCCGGGCGATCGGGCGCATCTGGAAGAATGGCTTGCTCTATCGGGGATTGAAGCCGGTCAACTGGTGCATCGACTGCGGCTCGGCCCTCGCCGAAGCCGAGGTCGAATACGAGGACAAGACTTCGCCCGCGGTCGACGTCGCCTTCCCGGTCGTGGAAAGCGAGCACCTCGCCGAGGCCTTCCGGGTCGGCCTCCCGGTCCACCCGCAATTCGCGGTGATCTGGACCACTACCCCGTGGACGCTTCCCGGCAACCGCGCGGTTGCCGTCGGCGCGGAGATCGAATACTCGATGGTGGCCACCCCCCGCGGCCTGCTGATCATCGCCTCCGACCTGGTGGATGCCGCACTGAAGCGCTACGGCGTGGAAGGCAAGCCGCTCGCGAAAGCGCTCGGGCGCGACCTCGAAGGCATCAAGCTGCGCCATCCCTTCGAGGATCGCCTCGTGCCGATCGTCCTGGCCGAACACGTCACGCTCGAGGCAGGCACGGGGCTGGTCCACACGGCGCCGGCCCACGGCGTCGAGGATTTCCAGGTCGGGATGAGGTACCACCTCGCGCTCGACCAGCCGGTGGACGATGCCGGACGCTACAAGTCGACGGTGCCGCATTTCGCCGGCCTGTCGGTGCGCGAGGCGGAGAAGCCGATCGTTGCGCTGCTCGAAGACCAGCGGCTGCTCCTCAGGACCGAGCCCTTCCTGCACAGCTATCCCCACTGCTGGCGACACAAGACGCCGATCATCTTCCGCGCCACCGTCCAGTGGTTCATCGGCATGGACCGGCCCGCCAACGTGGGCAAGCCCGGCACCGACGGGCATACCCTGCGGGAGATCGCCCGCCACGCGATCAACAACACACGCTTCTATCCCGAGTGGGGCCGCTCGCGCATCACCTCGATGATCGACAGCCGCCCCGACTGGACGTTGTCGCGCCAGCGCAACTGGGGCACGCCCCTGCCGTTCTTCCTGCACCGCGAGACCGACGAGTTGCATCCCGACACCGAAGGCCTGATCGCGCGCGCCGCCGACCTGGTCGCGCAAGGCGGCGTCGAGGCGTGGTTCGCCGCGAGTTGCGAGGATTTCGGCGTCGACGCCGCGCAATACCGCAAGATCACCGACACGGTCGATGTCTGGTTCGACTCGGGCACCACGCATTTCACGGTACTGCGCGGCCTCCCAGGGCAGAAGTGGCCCGCCGACCTCTATCTCGAGGGCAGCGACCAGCACCGCGGCTGGTTCCAGTCGAGCCTGCTCACGA
>JANNKG010000249.1:0-7574 GCA_031396185.1 Burkholderiales bacterium
CACGCCGCCACCGTCGCGCCCCCGTAGACACAGCCCAGCGCCGCGGCGCTGTTGCCCTCGAGGAAGACGCGATTGCCGACGCCGTTGGACTTCTTCACCATCAGGCCGATAGCCGGAAGGTGGTCGCGGGCGTAATCGCGCCCCATGTGCAGCGCTTTGATATTGGGCTCGAGGAGCTTCTCCTTGCCCTTGTACTGCTCGGCGATGAGCTTCTCCACCTCGGCCAGGTCCATCTCCAGCAGGGTGGCGACCGCGCCCACGTAAATGATGTTCTTGAAGAGCTGGCGCTGGCGCGGGTCGCTGTAGGCCGCGTTGCAGATCTCCATCAACGGCATGCCGATCACCTGGACATCGTCGCGGAACTTCTCCTTCGGCAACGGCTTGGTGGAATCATAGAAGAGGTAGCCGCCCGGCTCGACCTCGGCCACGTCCTTCTCCCAGGTCTGGGGATTCATGGCCACCATGAGATCCACGCCGCCGCGCCGGCCGAGCCATCCCCGTTCGGAGACGCGCACCTCGTACCACGTCGGCAAACCCTGGATGTTGGACGGGAAGATATTGCGGGGGCTGACGGGCACGCCCATGCGCAATATCGCTTTCGCGAAAAGCGTATTCGCCGACGCCGATCCGGAGCCGTTGACGTTGGCGAACTTGACGACGAAATCGTTGACCGCTTCGATCTTCATGGCCCCAACTTGGGCTCGCTCCCGCGGTGGATCAATGGCCAAGTCTACCCTGCGGCGGTCAATCGAGGCACGTCGCGGGATTCACCCACCGCCGAGGAAGGCCGCCGCGGCTCGGGGCGGAACTCCTGTCGTGCGGGCGCCGATTGCGAGGCCGCCAGGCGGAACCGCGCCACCACCTCGGCCAGCCGTTGGGCCTGCTCCTGGAGCGACTGCGAGGCCGCCGCCACTTCGCCCACCAGCGCCGCATTCTCCTGGGTTGCGTGGTCCATCTGGGTCACCGCCCGGTTCACCTGCTCGATGCCGTTGCCCTGCTCGCCCGAGGCGGCGGAGATCTCGGTAAAGATCGCCGCGACGCGCTGCACCGAATCCATGATGTCGTCCATCGCGCGCCCCGTCTCGCCCACGCGCCTGGTTCCCGAGGCCGCGGCCTGCACGGATTCGGCGATCAGCGCCTTGATCTCCTTGGCCGAGTCGGCGCTGCGGCGCGCGAGGTTGCGGACCTCGGAGGCCACCACCGCGAAGCCGCGGCCCTGCTCGCCGGCCCGCGCGGCTTCCACCGCCGCGTTCAGCGCGAGGATGTTGGTCTGGAAGGCGATGTCGTCGATTACCCCGATGATGTCGACGATGCGCCGCGAGCTCTCGTTGATCGACTGCATCGTCGCGACCACCCCGGCCACCGCTTCGCTCCCCCGCATCGCCGCTTCCGATGCCTCGGTCACGACTTGCGTGGCCTCGGCGGCGTTCTCGGCGTTGTGTTTCACCGTCGCCGTGAGCTCTTCCATCGTCGCCGCCGTCTGCTCGAGGCTCGACGCCTGGCTCTCGGTGCGCGACGAGAGGTCGGTGTTGCCCTCGGCCACCTGGGTCGAGGCGTGGTGCATCTCGCGGCTCACCGACTGGATCTCGCGCATCATGTCCGACAGGCCCGCCTGCATGGCGCTGAACGCCTTGAGCAGGCGCGCGGCCTCGGCATTCTTGGCCCGGCTCGCGTCGATCTCGTGGTCGAGGTTGCCCGCGGCGATGCCGTCGGCGACGCGCACCGCATGCCCGAGGGGACGCGTGATGGAGCGCGTGGTCCAGATCGCGAGCCAGACGGCGCCGAAAAATGTCAGCAGCGTCGCCACCGCCGCGACCACCACCTGCAGCCGCTGGCCGTTCGCGCGCGCCCGGAGCAGCTCGCGAATCTGCCCGGAGGCCGCGGCGGCAAGCTTGCGCTGCGCATCGATCGCCTGTCCCTGGGCCGCGAAGTGGGCGGCGGGGGACGCGGCGAGGTCCTGGCTGAAGATCACCTCCACCCGCGCGGTTCGAAGGGCCTTGGCCACCTCGGCTTCGGCGGTGAGGATCAGCGGCGCAAGCCGGGCTTTCACGGCCGCGTTGGCCTCGAAGGCCTTGCTCATGGCCGCGCGCACCTGCGCGGCGCGCTCCTTGATCCGCTCGACCACCGCCGAAATGCCGACGCGATCCTCCGGGGATCCCTGCTTGGTGGCGAGGAGCGCAACGCCGTGGGCCTGGGCTTGGCCCAAAACCTCGGCCAGCGCGGGAACATGGCCGTACGCGGCGGCGGCGGTGTAGTGCACCGACATCTCCGGATCGACCGCGAGGCCCTCGTCGTCGAGAACCGCTTCGAGGGCCGCGGCCACCCCTGCGATCACCTCGGAATGCCGGGAATGGCTCTCGGTCACCTGCATGAGCTTGCCACCCACGGCGTCCGCGATCCCTTTCCACGTCTTGGCATTGCTCTCGAGCAGGCGTGCAGGCCGGGAGTTGGCCTCGAGCCCCTTGGCAAGCTCACCGAAGCTCTCGTCGCCCCGCCTGCGGGCGTCCTCGCGGCTGCGGGCGAGCGAGGCGTCGCCACCGAGAATGCCCGCCGCAAGGGCGCGATGGTCCGACAAGGCCAGCATCAGCGCAGCCGCAGCGTCGGCGCGATCGGCCGCTGCGAGCTCCCGGGAGGAATGCGCCAGCCCGCGCATGACCTGGGTGAGGAAGAGCGTCGTGGGAATTGCGAACAGCAGCGCGAAGACGACACCCAGCAGCGAGAGCTTCTGCCAGATGTGCAATCGGTCGAGCGATCTCATGGTGCCATTCCCCTGGTGGATGTCTAGAACTGCTGCCAGCCGTCTTCCCGGGTGGTGGCCGCTGCCGCCCTGCGTCGCACCGGTACCGGCAGGCCGCCGGCGCGAGCCGCGGGCGCCTTGTGGTCCTCGTCGATGCGAAACCGCGAGACCAGGGTGAACAGCCGCTCGGCCTCATCCTTGAACGTCGCCGACGACGTCGCGGTCTGCTGGACCACTGCCGCGGTCTGCTGGGTGGCGCCCTCCAGCCGGATCAACGCCTTGCTCACCCCGTCGACGCCGGTGGACTGTTCGCGCGAGGCCACCGCGACGATGCCGATCAGTTCGTTGACTTCCTCGATGCTGCCGGTCATCTCCCCGATGATGCGGCCAGTGTCCTGGACCAAGCGCGCGCCCTGCTCCACGCTCGCCACCGAATTCGCAATCAGCCCCTTGATCTCGCGGGCCGCGTCGGCGCTGCGTTGCGCCAGCGCGCGCACTTCGGAGGCGACCACCGCGAAGCCGCGACCCTGCTCGCCGGCGCGCGCCGCCTCGACCGCCGCGTTGAGCGCGAGGATGTTGGTCTGGAACGAGATTGCCTCGATCACTCCGATGATGTCGACGATGCGCTTGGAGCTCTTGTCAACGAGGTCCATGGTGGCGACCGCCTGGCCGGCGACATCCACGCCCTTGCGCGCGAGTGTGGTGGCACCCGCGGCGAGCGCGCTCGCGCTCCTGCAGCTGTCGGCGTTCTCCTTGACAGTCGCGGCGAGCTCCTCCATGGCGGCGGCGGTCTCCTCCAGGGTCGAAGCCTGCTCGTCGGTGCGCTGCGAAAGGTTGGCGTTGCCCGCCGCGAGCTCCTCGGCCGCGTCGCGTGCCGCCCCGGCACTGCGTCCCGCCTGCGAGGCGAGCTCGCGCAGGCTCGAATGCGTCTCGTGCAGCGCGGTAAAGAGCTTGCCGAACTGCCCATTGCCGAGGCGGCGGCGCTGTGCCGCGAGGTCGATCCCGGTGGTGCTCCGCAGGTCGTTTTCCGCCAGCAGCTGCGAGACGGTATTCACCGTAGCCCACGATTCGTCCGAGGTGAGGTACATGGCCCCGAGGTAATACCAGGCGAACACAAAAGTTGCGATGAGCGCGATGCCAGAGGCCGAAAGCCAGGACTGCAGGGGAGCGAAGATCGCGATCGCGAGCGGAACGCAGAAGAACACGCCGATGAGCGACATCTTCACCTGGTTGCGCTGGTGCATGAGCACGCTGATGGCCGGAGCGAAAATCCACTTCATGGGTGTACCTCGTGTAACGCGCGGCCGGCGGCCCGGGGCGCTAGAAAATCTCCACTTTCCGGTCTCCGGGCGGGGGCTGCGACCGATCATCGCGCGCTGCCTCGCCCACTTCGTCGAGCTTGCGCCCGTCGGCCTCGAGCGACTCGCGCCCGCCCTTCGGCTGGAGCGCGCTCTGGGAATAGGCCTTCACCGCCCGGTAGAGGTCGCGCTGCAGCAGCGCCCGCGTCTCGTGCGAGAGCAGCGACAGCGACTCGGCCGCCGCGCCGAGAGTCGGCTTGTGCAGCCGCTCGAGCTTCTGGCGGGTGATGTCCTGGAACTGCATCGCCACGATGATGTGGTTGATGTCCTGGCGGATCTCCCCCGACAGGTCGTTGATGCGCTTGAGCGTCTCCTCGATCTGGCGGGTCTGCTCGATGGTGGCGGCATTCAGCGTCGTGATCTCGCTCCTCGCCACCTCGACCGCGCGGCGCGCGGCCCCGGCCACTTGCGTCGTGCGCCGGTTGCCGGTGCGCACCTCGTCGCCGATGGCGTCCAGCCCCTGGCGGGTCTTCCGGGTGAGCTCGTGGGCCTTCTCGCTGATGGCGCGGATGCGGTCGGTCATCTCCACGAAATCGCGGGGATTGAGCGTCTGCGAGGTCATCGCCACGGAGCTGTCGAGCGCGATGCGCGAGATCTGGGACGCCATGATGCGCAGGCCGTCGATGGTCTCCTCCATCACCTTCGCGTGCTCCGAGATGCGCTTCTGGTGGTTCGCCATCTCGTCGGCGGCAGCCGAAAAGCTCGTCATGTGGGAGGTCACGTTCACCAGCTGCGAGTCATAGGCCTCGATGAACTCGGGCAGCGACAGGATGCCGGTGCCGCTGCCCTCCCCCTGCAGGAGCGACATCGCGGCCTCGGTCTGCTCGTTGGCCTTCGCCACGACGATGCGAAATTTCCTGCTGATCTCGGTGACCGCATCCTCGGTGAGCTTGATGACTTCCTCGACCGACTCGGTGACGGCATCGAGCTTGGTGCGGTTGGCGCGCGAGGCGGTGTCCCAGCGCTCGAGCATGGTGTCCAGGCCGACCACCACCTGCTGGAAGAGCCGCGTGCGCTTGCGCCATTTGAGGAATGGCTCGTCGCCCAGTGGGGCGGACGCGTCATCCTCGGCGTTCACGTCCTTCACCACCAGGGCGAGCGCGATGAGGGCGGCGACCGGAGCGATGGCGAGCGAGACCGCCATCGCCCACATCGGTACCAGGTACGACATCCACATCCACGGAAGGAACAGCACCACCACGAGCGCCGCCAGGAGATGGGGGTGGCGGGCGATGAATTGAAGGTAGCGGCTCAACCGGGCCCTTTGGCAGATTCAGCGGCCTGCGCAATGAGCTTGAGCTCGCTGCTCGAGAGGAACTTCTCGATATCGAGCAGCAGCACCATCCGGTCGTTCAGCGTGGCGAGTCCCGAGATGAAGGAGCTGTCCACGACCGCGCCGAGCATCGGCGCCGCCTTGATGTCACCGGGAGCCAGCCGCGCCACGTCCGAAACGCCGTCCACCACGATTCCGATCACGCGACCGGCAATGCGCAGGATGATGACCACGGTGAACGCGTCGTAGGTCGGCTCCGCCATGCCGAACTTCACCCTCAGGTCGATCACCGGGACGATGATCCCGCGCAGGTTCACCACCCCCTTGAGGTAGGCGGGCGCCGCGGGCATCGGCGTGACCTTTTCATAGCCGCGGATCTCCTGGACCTTCAGGACGTCGACACCGTATTCCTCCTTGCCGAGGACGAAGACCAGGACTTCGCGAGTTGCCTCGCGCACGGCGGAGCGCGCTTCCATGGCCTAGAACTCCTCCCAGTCTTCGTTGCCGGTCGCCACCGCCGCGGCGGACTGGCGCACGGGCTTGGCGGGCATCGCACGGGTCACCGCGCGGGACGCGGGGCGCGGCGCCTGCTCGACGCCCCGGGGCGCGATCGGGGATGCGCTCGAGCGACGATCGTCCGCATTCAGGCGGAAAGCGCTCACCACTCGCACCAGCGACTCGGCTTGCTGGCGCATCCCCTCGGCGGCGGCGGCCGATTCCTGCACCGCGCTGGCATTCTGCTGGACCACCTTGTCCATCTCGGTGACCGTCTTGTTGACCTGTTGCACGCCGCGGCTTTGCTCGGCGGAGGCTTCGGCGATCGATCCCATCAGATCGCTCACCCGCTTCACGTCGATCACCAGCGCCTGGATCGTGTCGCCGGCCTGCTCCACCAGCTCGGTGCCGCTCTCGACCTTCGCCACCGACTGGCCGATGAGGCCCTTGATCTCCTTGGCCGCCTGCGCACTGCGTTGGGCGAGGCTGCGAACCTCGGAGGCCACCACCGCGAAGCCCCGGCCCTGTTCGCCGGCACGCGCCGCCTCCACCGCGGCGTTCAGCGCGAGGATGTTGGTCTGGAAGGCGATCGAATCGATTACCGCGACGATGTCGGTGATGCGCCTGGCGCTGTCGCTGATCTCGGTCATGGTCGTGACGACCCGCACCACCTCGGCGCCGCCCTGCTCGGCGCGTTTCGAAGCACTGCGCGCGAGCTCGTCGGCCTGGCGCGCGTTATCCGCGTTCTGCTTCACCGTGCTGGCGAGCTCCTCCATGCTGGCAGCGGTCTGCTCGAGGCTCGATGCCTGCTCCTCGGTGCGCTGCGAGAGGTCGGTGGTGCCTGCCGAGACCTGGCTCGAGGCGGTGACCACCGCTTCCGCGGACATCCGCACCTGGGATACCACCTCGCCGAGCGAAACGTTCATCCGGCCGAGCGTGCGCAGGAGCTGCCCGGCTTCATCCTTGGACCCCGACGTGATCTGGGCGGTCAGGTCGCCCTGGGCGATCCGTTCGGCAAACCGGACCGCGTCGCCGATCGGCCCGAGCACGGCCTTGCGCATGAAGAGCCACAACCCCACCAGCGAGGCGATCATCGCGAGCACGATCGCCCCGATGGCGATACGGTAGACGCGCTCGGCCCCCTGCACCGCGGACATGACGCCCGTGCCGCCCATCTCCTCGGCCTTCTGGCTGGCCTCCAGCAGGAGTTGGGTGGCGCCCCGGTCGATTCCCTGGACCGACTTGTCCGCCGCGGCGGAGTCGAACTTCGTTTCCCGGAAAACCTCGAGGCCCTGGCGGTAACGCCCGCCAATCTCCTTGTGGGCGGCGAGGAAGGCTTCCATGCGGGAGCGCACTTCGGCGTGCGCCGTGCCCGAGCGCGCCTCGCGCGCCAAATCCTGCGCTTCCTTTTCGAGTTTCTGGAACTCCCCCCAATGCTTGTCCAATGCGGCAGCATCGCGCCCCCGCAGGAGCACGTTCTTCCACTCCTGCACCTGCTGCTTGAAGGTGCTGAAGGCGCGCAGGATCTGCTGCTGGACCTGGAAGTCCTCGCGGCTGATGCGGTCGAGGTCCTGGATCGAGCCGTAGACCCGGTTGAGCGCGCTCACCGAGACGCTGACCGCGAACAACATCGCGCCGGCGGCAATCAGCAGGACCTTGAACTGGAGGCTGGAAGTCTTCATTGGCGGGGCCGCCTGTGTCTAGAAAAGGG
>JANNKG010000264.1:0-19107 GCA_031396185.1 Burkholderiales bacterium
GCACGGTCGTGCGGACAAACAGACCTTCGCGTCTGGACGGTGGAGCGATTTCGATCACTCGCGTGAAATCGTAGCGGCAGAACGGCAACAGCGGCAGCGGCGCACCGGTGTTTCGGTCGACCTGGAGCACGCCCCGCTCCGGCACGCAACCGCGCCCCGCGGTTACGTTGAGAACCTCGCCGCCGAAGAAAAAATTCGCTGGGTGCGTGTTGGGCGAAACCGACACCCCGCCCAGATCCGGACGCACGGCGGTTCTCGCGAACCACCGCTGGCGCGCTTCCAATGCGGTCTCGGTCAGGTGATCGAAACTCGCGAGCACGTTGAAGCGGTCCCGCTCCAGGTTGCCGAAGCCCGTCACCGCGCCATAGCGCCTTGCGTCCGCGCCGCCCTCCTGCGTTCGCGACGCATAGGCCGACAATTCGCTTCCCACATAGTCCTTGCGCAGGATGAAGTTGATGACGCCGCCGATCGCATCGGCGCCGTAGATCGCCGACGCGCCATCCTTCAGGATTTCGACCCGCTCGACCGCCGCCAGCGGAATCTGGTTCAGGTTCACCGGGCTGCCCGTGAGACCGTTGAAGGCGTAGTTCGAGAGCCGGCGCCCGTTGAGCAGCACCAGCGTATTCATCGCGCCCAGGCCCCGCAGCCCCGCGGCGGAAAGTCCCGGGCTGCTCGAATCGCCGACGCCCATCGCCACTGCGTAGCCGGTGACATTCGCGGAGATCTTGTCCAGGAGCTCGGCCGCATTCTGCGCGCCCGAGCGCGCGATCTCCTCTCGCGTGATGCGCGTAATCGGCAACGCAGTCTCGCCCTCGATGCGGCTGATGTGCGATCCGGTCACTTCGATCTTCTCGATTCGCACGGCGGCGTCGGTCTGGGCGCGCACGGGTGCCGCAACCACCGCCAGTGAAATGGCGGCCGCGGATGCAACGCAAGTACGCCGGGAAGAATTCATCCGATCACCCGATCGGCCTGCACCAGGATGTCTTCGGGAAACCTGAGCCCGATGGCGCGCGCGGTGGCGCGATTGATCTCGAGCATAGACTTGGTCGCCATCTCGAACGGAATCCGCGCCGGCGTCGCCCCGCGCAGGATGCGATCCACGATCGAAGCGGTGCGTTCCATTTGGTCGGGGAGATAGACGAAGTAGGCCATCAGCCCGCCGGCCTCTACGAAGCCCGCGTCATTGAACATCGTCGGCACCCGATTCTTGATCGCCAGACTCGCGATTTCCGCGGGAGTGGCTTCGGGGCCGAAATTCCCGAGGAATCCGGCGCCATCGCCTCGCAGCGCCCCGAATCCCCGAGCGAAGTCGTCGAGGCCTGCAATCGGGCGCGATTCGTAGGCAAGTCCCAACCGCGCGGCCGCGGCGGCTACGGGCGCGCTCAGGTCCTGCGAGACCCCATACCCGCGAGCGAAGAAATGCGCGACCCGCCTGATCGAGGGCGCCACCCGCTTGAGGAACTGCATCTGCTTCTCGTAGACCTCGGCGGGAGCCGCGTACGCGATGCCGGTCACATTCCCGCCGGGAGCTGCGATGCTGCGTGCGAACCCGCTGGCGACCGGATCGGCCAGCGTCGTGACGATTGGAATGGTGCGCGTCGCCTGCTGCAGGGCGCGTGTCCTGGGCGTGCCCCCCGTCATCAGCAAGTCAACGCGCAACCGAACGAGCTCCGCGGCCATCGCATCGTTGCGCGAGCTGTCGTCATCGGTGGCTCGAATCTCGAAAGCGAGTCGATCCCGCGTCCAGCCCAGCTTGCGCAGGGGTTCGGCGAGCTCGCGGATCCAGTCGGCTGCGTCCTGCCGGCTGCCGCCGAAGAGCAGGCCAATGCGGCGCTGGGGCGTTGAGGCTGCAGCGGCGTAGAGCGCGGGCGCTGAGAGTGCCCCGGGCAGGACTGCCCCGAACAGTGCGACAAGGAGCGCGCGCCGTTTCGCCTTCACCAGTGCGCCGGAGGCGTGCGGTTGATCACGATCCTGTCGGGCTCGACGGTGATGTAGTGCCCCTGCACCAGGTCCTTGAAGATGCGGCTCACCATCTCGCGCGAACATCCCACTCGGCTCGCGATGTCGGCCTGGGTGAGACGTTCGGGAATGAACTGCTCGCCGTCCTTCTTGACCGACATTTCCAGCAGCAGGCGTGCCACGCGGCCGTAAGCGTCCATCAACGCGAGGCTGCGCACGTTCTGGGTAAGCGAGCGGACGTGGCCGATCAGCTTGTTCACGAAGTGGCGGGCAAAGGCGGGATTGCTCTCGACGAAGCTCGCGAAATCAGCATGCGAGACCACCAGCAGCCGGCAGGACTCGAGCGTAATCACCGATGCCGAACGCGGTCCGCGGTCGTAGGCGAGCTCGCCGAAATACTCGCCCGGACCCATGACCGAAAGCACCGCCTCGCGCCCGTTGGCGTCGCTCACGTACGCGCGCACGCGGCCCTCGACGATGATGTAGAGCGCGTCGGTCTTCTCGCCTTCGGTGACCAAAATGGTTCGGGCGCGAAACTCGCGCGCGATGCCGCGCTTGGAGATCTCGGCGAGCTCCGCTGCGCTGAGGGTGGCTCGCTCGCTGCTCACTTCGCCACCTCAGCACGGGGCTTTACCGAGATCACATTGAATGCTGGCACCGGCTCCTGCAGGCCCTTCAACGGCAGCGCGCCGATGGGCTCGGCGACGATGCGGCCCTCGAGGCGCCCGTGGACACGCTGAGAGATAAGGACCTGTCCAGCTTCAGCCTGCCCGCAAAGCCGCGCCGCAAGGTTGTTAACCGCGCCCACAACCCCGTAGTCCTGACGGCCGGGAAAGCCGATCGTCCCGATGGTGGCGAATCCTTGCGCAATTCCCTGACCGCAGCCAAGCCGGTAGCCCATCCTCTGCCAGCCCTCGGCGAGGCGCGCGACTGCCTCGCGCAGCTCGACCGCCATTGAGACCGCGGCAAGAGCGGGGTCGGGAAGCGGTGCAGGATCATTGAAGATCAGCATCACGCCATCGCCGGCGAAATGCTCGATCGTTCCGTCAAACTTCTCGACCAGCCGCCCGACCTCAGCGTGGTACTGGCGCAGGACTCCCAACACGTCCTCGGGGGCGGCGGTCTCCGAAAACGCCGTGAACCCGCGCAGGTCTACGAAAATGATGGTCACCTCGCGCCGGCGCGTGGCAAGCGGATCGTCGAGCTGCCCCGCCACGATGAGATCCGCGACCTTCGGTGACAGGAATCGCCGCAGACGAGCGAGGCGCAACTCGGCCAGCTCCGACTTCTGCCGCGCCACCTCCTCGTTCAGCGCACGCACGCGAAGCAGCGATTTCACCCGCGCGAGGAGCTCGGGCTGGTTGATCGGCTTCGAGAGGAAGTCGTCGGCGCCCGCCTCGATACCCTTCACGCGCTCCTCGGCCGGATCCAGCGCCGTCACCATGATCACGGGCAGCAGCGCCGTCGCGGGATCGGCGCGGATCGCGCGGCAGACGTCGTATCCGCTCATCTGGGGCATCACCACGTCGAGCAGCACCAGGTCCGGATTGCCCGAAGCGATCTTCTCGAGCCCCGCCGCACCGGAGGCTGCGGTGAGCACCTCGTAGCCCGATAGCGAGAGCAGCTGCTCCAGCAGCTTCACGTTCTGCGCCACGTCGTCGATCACGACGATCCGCGCGGCCGCGCTCATGCGGGCGCCTTGCCGAGGATCCTGTCGACCGTTGCGCCGAAGCTCGGCACGTCGATGGGCTTGGAGATGTAGCTCTCGAATCCCGCAGCCATGACCCGCTCGCGCTCCCCGGGCGTAACCGACGCAGTAACCGCGACCACCGGTGTGGCGCTTGTTTCGGGATCCGCGCGCAAGAGCGCCAGCGCCTCGATGCCGTTCATCTTCGGCAGCTGGATGTCCATGAGCACCAGCGCTGGTTGGCATTGCTTGGCGAGCGCGAGGCACGATTCACCGTCCACGCACTCGACGACCTCGTAGCCCCGGAATTCCAGGATGGTGCGCACCAGCTTGCGGTTGCGCTCGTTGTCCTCGACGACCAGGATGACTTGGCTCATGGAGTGGCGATCGGCAGGGTGAAGGTGAAGATGGAGCCGCGGCCGGGGGCGCTTTCCACGCCGATCTCGCCGCCATGCAGGATCACCAGGCGGCGCGTGAGCGTAAGGCCAAGCCCGGTTCCTTCGGCCTTGCGCTCATAGTCGGTGCCAACCTGGCGGAACTCCTCGAAGATCGCCTCCTGGTCCTGGGGTGCGATGCCGATGCCCGTGTCCTTTACGGAGAACACGTACGCGCCGTTCATCCGCTGCGCTTCCAGGGTCACCGTCCCGCCCTCGGGGGTGAACTTGACCGCGTTGGTGAGCAGGTTCAGCACGATCTGCTTGAACTTGCGCTCGTCGCCGTCATAGGCCGAGACATCGTCCGAGACGCTGGACTGGAGGTGAATCCCATGGCGCTCGGCGCGCCCGCGCACCAGCGTCATGGCGTTCGCCGCAGCCTCGCGCAAGTCGAAGCGGGTCACGTCGAGCTCCATGCGCCCGGCCTCGATCTTGGAGAGATCCAGGATGTCGTTGATGAGCGCGAGCAGATGCTTGCCGGAGTCGCGGATGTCGCCGATGAATTCCTTCGGCTTGTCCGGAAGTGACCCGGTCATACCGGTGAGCATCACTTCGGAGAAGCC
The DNA here is from genome assembly GCA_031396185.1 of Burkholderiales bacterium. Classification (GTDB taxonomy): domain Bacteria; phylum Pseudomonadota; class Gammaproteobacteria; order Burkholderiales; family Usitatibacteraceae; genus Usitatibacter. The sequence continues at coordinate 4,647 of JANNKG010000264.1, forward strand.
GATGATCGCGTTCAGCGGCGTGCGCAGCTCGTGCGACATGTTGGCGAGGAAATCGCTCTTGTGCTTGTTCGCGGCCTCGAGCTGGCGGCTCTTGTCCTGGATCTCGTTGAAGAGGCGTACGTTCTCCACCGCGATCACCGCCTGGTCGGCGAAAGTCTGTAGCAGGCGCACGAATTTCTCCGGCACGACTCCGGGCTCCAGCCACGAAATGTTGAGTACGCCGATCGGCTGGCCTTCGCGCATGAGCGGAACCCCCATCAGACGTCGGCTGGAGGAGCGGGCTACCGCACTTCTGTCGTATTCATCGTCGGCGAGCATGTCCTCGATCTGAACGATCGCGCGAGCAAGAATGACGCGGCCGCTCATGGTGCTGCGATCAGGAAGCCAGGGTGGGCGTGCCTTCACATCGTCTATCCAAGCCTGGGAGGAGCCGCAGCTCGTGACGTAGTGAAGGCGCTCCCCGTCGTATCCGAAAACCTGGGCCGTCGCCGCTTCGCCCAGCTCGGTGGCCGCCTTGACGATCGCCTCAAACACCGGCATCACGTCGGTGGGCGAGCTGCTGATGACCTTCAGGACGTCGGCGGTCGCGGTCTGCTGTTCGACGATTTCGCGCAGCTCGGCGGTTCTATCCTCCACCTTGCGCTCCAGGTCCGCATAGGACTCGCGCAGCTGCGCCGTCATGGAGTTGAAACGCTCGGCGAGGTCCTCGAGCTCGTCGCCGGTCTTCACCTCGATGCGCTTGGTGAGGTCGCCCGCGCCGATGCGGTCGGCGCCCTGCTGCAGCGCGCGCACCGGCTGCACCATGCGCCGGGCGAGGAACACGCTCGCGATGATCGAGATGACGACGCCGGCGAGAAGCAGCAGCGCGGTCCGCAGGATTGCGTCGTAGAGCGGTGCGAACACCGCGCTCGCGGGCTCCTCGACGAACACCCGCCAGCCCGTGGCCTCGATCCCCGCGTAGGCGGACAGCACGCGCTCGCCCTCGATGTCATGCGCCTCGGGCGCCTCCCGCCATTCGGCCGCCGATCCCGCCGACAACGCCGCCTTCACCTGCGGCAGCTCCGACAGGTTCACCTTCTTCAGCACCAGGCTGATATCGGGGTGCGCAACCAGAAAGCCTTTGTCGTCGATCACGTAGGCGACGCCCTTTTCCCCGATGCGGATGCGCGAGACCACGTCCCAGATGAACTTCAGGTTCACGTCGACCACGGTCGCGCCCGGGCGGTCGCGTGCCTCCGCAATGGCGATCGACATGTACGGCTCCGTGTCCTTGCGGAAATACACTGGCCCGAACCAGGTCTTGCCCTTGCGCGATTCGACGAAGCGCGGGTCGGCGGACAAGTCGAGATTGCTGCCGGCGGTGTCCATTGCAAGGCGCGACACCTTCAGCTGCTCGCGTCCCTGCCCGTCGAGGTGGCTCACCTCGGTCACAGCCGGCAGCTGGCGCAGGACCTTCAGGAAATCGAGGCGGCGGCCCTCCATCTCGCTCGCGACCGGAGCGACCAGGGGGAGCGTGGTCCAGCCGAGCTGGCTTTCGATATCACGGAGGAAATGCTCGATGCGCACCGCCGCGGTGAGCGCCTTCTCGCGCTGCAGGCTGACGAGCGAGTTGCGGGTTTCCTGGTACGAGAAGTACAGCCCGATCGCGCCGCTCGCGATGAGGCCCACGCTCACCAGCAAGCCGATGAACGCAAGGTACTTGAGGAACAGGCCTGCTCGCCGGCCGCGCAAGATCATGGCGCCCTTATTCGTTGTTCGGAGGCGAACGCTCCCCCGCCCTCCTCTCCCTGCCCGGCCAGCGTATCCCCGGCCCGGCGGCCCCGTCGGTGAATTATTCACCTCCCCCAGGAAAGGCGGTAGCGGGTGCGATCCGAACCTGGCGCTGGGGGCTAGGCGGCTTCCCGGGCGATCTCGTCGTTGGCTGGCTCGACACGGGCGGCTCGCACGGTTTCCTTGCTGGGAAGCTCCGCGGGCGTCGTCGCGGTGGAATACGGGCGAAGGGCCGGAAACAGCAGGGTGTCCCGCTCGCCCTGGAGCGCGAGGCAGATGTTGATCACGGCAATCATGAGAACCGGGGCTGCGGCCGCGAGGAGCGGGGCATATTCGGTGATGACGTTCATTTTGGCGACTCCCGAGAGGTGGCTGGAACTGAATCCAGGCTACCCAGGCGACGTGCGGCCGTCGGTGCAGGAATACGGCCTTTCGGCTCGAACTATCGGACGCTCGGGGCGTGAACTATGCACACGCAGCCTTGTAGGACCCCTCCGACGCCGGTATCAGACGGCTCCTAAACCCGTTCCCTGTCCGTCCGACTCCCCCGCTATCCCTACCTCTTCAATATGGGTAGACGACTTAAGGGAGACGGCCAAATGAACAAATTACTGGCGATAGGCCTCGCCTGCTGCCTGCCAACCGGCCTCGCAGCGGAAGACCCCGCGGAAGCGCAAGTATCCCTCGGCACGGTGAGCGTCCTCGTCATCGAGGAATCCTCGCCGATCGCCACGGACGTGCTGTGCGCCCGCAGCACCTCCGACAAGGCCGGCGCAGAGTGCATGGCCGTCCACCGTGCGGTATTGACCGCTCGCGTGCAAAAAGTTTCCGCGCGCGAACGTGGCCGCTGGATGTAAGTCGAACCTCGGGACCCTCAGGAGAAATCAGATGAACAGCGAACAAATCCACGGACACCTGCGTGCCGCCAAAGGCTGGGCTCTCGAGAGCTGGGGGCGCGTGACCGATGACCCGTGGCTGCGCATTGCCGGTCGACGCGAGCAGCTCCTGGGCCGCCTCGAAGCCTCGTTTGCTGAATCGCGCCGGCTTGCCGAAGCCGGCTTCCCGGTCCGCAGCGCCCCGATCCGGGAGCGCCGCGCCTCCCGCTAGGTAGTTTGCGCAGGGCCGGGCGCGCGCAGCGCGCCCGGGCTAGCCCGCGCCAAGGAGGAGATCCGCCAGTTCGTCGGCGTGTTTCTCTTCCGTCGCCAGGATCCCTTCCAGGATGCCTCGCGTCGTCGGATCGTCGTCACCCACATACATGATCATCTCGCGATAGCTGTCGATCGCAATGCGCTCGGCGACCAGGTTCTCGCGAATCGCGTCCTTGAGTGTCTTGCCGATCCGGTATTCCGCGTGGCTGCGCTCGGTCAAGCCGCTCGGGTCGAACTTGGGCTCTCCGCCCAGCTGCACGATTCGCTCGGCAAGCTGGTCGGCATGTCCGAGCTCTTCATTCGAGTGCTCCAGGAACTCGTCGGCGGCCGCTTTGGACGCTACGCCCCGGGCGACGAAATGGTCGTGGCGATAGCGCAGCACGCAAACCAGCTCGGTCGCCAGCGCCTCGTTCAAAAGCTCGATCACCTTTTCGCGGTTGCCGACGTAATTCTCCGTGACCGCGCCTTCCTCGATGTGGCGGCGAGCCTGCTCGCGCAGGGTCTTCACGTCGGTCAACTGCGGCTTGTTTTGCTGCGGGGATTGCGGAAGCGCACTCATGAGGTCTCCTTGGGGACTCTGGTGAAGACCTCCGCGGCCGCGCCGCGTTCCCTATTCGAGTCTCTGCGGCCGGTCAGGCAGCCCCTACGGCGGCCAGCTTCGATCCGCGCATTCGCAGCAGCTCCGCCAGGATTCGCTTGGTAAGTCCCTCCGGGGGGAGCACGGCGCTGGGCGCGGCGAAATGGAAGCCCTGCAAGAGGTCCGCGCCCGAATCCAGGGCAAGGAGCGCCTCGGCCGCGCTGCCGATGCCCTCGATTGCGACATCGGCCCCGGCCTCGTGCAGCAATTCGATGATGGAGGGCAGCATGAGGCGAGCCTTGCGGTCACCTACGGCAGCGGTGAGCACCGAGCGATCGATCTTCACCACGTCCGGGCGCAACGCCACGATGCGGTCGAAATTGGAACGGCCGACGCCGAAGTCGTCCATGGCGATGCGGGCGCCCAACGCCCGGTAGGCCACGACCGCCTCGCGCAGCAGGCCCTCGTCGGCACAGGCGCCCTCCAGGATCTCCACGCAGACGCGCTTGGGCGGCAGGCCATAGAAGCGCAACAGCTCGGCGAAGTCGTCGGCGCAGCCCGAGTCCCTGACCGCGGCTTCGGGATGCACGTTGAGATACAGGGTGCGATCGCCCGGATCCACGGTGGCAAACTTTCGCAGGTGCAGCGCACGGCAGATCCAGTCGAGCAGGATGCCGTCCCCGTCCGCGAACACCCGCGCGAACAGCCTTTCCGGGCGAATCGGCCCGCCGGCGGCATCATGGGCACGCAGGAGCGCCTCGAATCCGATGCAACCTGCCTTGCTCGCCGAGTAGATCGGCTGGAAGTGCGTCGCCAGCGTAACGCCCTGCCACGTGAGCGATTCCCCCCGGCCGGCGCGGACGAGGTCCTCGGCGATACGCGACAACGAATGAACCACGAGGCTCCGTTCGGCTTCCTGCCGGGAATCCCGGCGCAAACCCGACTCTGGGCCGCGCCGATTACGCTCGCGTTACGCGATGGTTGCAACTGAAATAGGTGACTTTATTTCGCGGCGAAGAAGGCCGCGAGGATCTCCGCGATCTCGCTCATCCGATAGGGTTTCTTGAGTACGCGGTTGACGCCCGCGGCCAGCGCGCGCGCCTCGAAACCGGCGCCGCCGTAGCCGCTGGCGATCAGGATCGGGAGCGTGGGGCTGATGCGGCGCAGCTCGAGAGCGAGTTGGGTGCCGGTGACTTCCGGCATCACCTCGTCGCTCACCACCGCATCGAAACGGCGGGGCTCGGCGCGCACCGCGTCCAGGGCCTCGCGGCCATTGCGGTAGCCCACGGGCTCGTAGCCCAGCGACGCGAGCATCTCCTCCAGGGCAGCGAGCACCTCCGGCTCGTCATCGACGGCCAGGACCACCTGGCCGTGCCCTCGCGGGAGCGCGTCGCGGTGGGTCTCGACGGGGCCGATTTCCGCCTGGACCTGCGGCATCCACACCGTAAAGGCAGTGCCGCGGCCAAGTTCGCTCACCACCTCGATGAACCCGTGGTGCTCCACCACCACCGAGTGCACCAGGGCGAGCCCCAGGCCGGTCCCGCGCCCCGCGGGCTTGGTGGTGAAGAACGGCTCGAAGATGCGGTCGATGACTTCGGGCGCGATGCCGTGTCCGGAGTCTTTCACCGTGAGGCGCACGTAGTCTCCGGGCGGGATCTCGCCGGTGCGCACCACGCGTGGTTCGGTGATGGTCTCCTTGGCGAGCGTAACCTCGAGGGTGCCGCTCTCGCCCATGGCGTGGACCGCGTTGGTGCAGAGGTTCATGAGCAACTGGTGCAGGCGGGTGGGATCGCCCAGGACCGCGGCCTCATCGGCGTCGGCGGTGAAGCGCACCTCGACCGCCCGATGCGAGGAACCGCGCACCAGGTCGCAGGCCTCCTGGACGATGGGCGCCACGATCACCGGGATCTTTTCAGCGCCTTCTGCGCGGCTGTACGACAGGATCTGGGTGACCAGCGCCTTGGCCCGATTGCCCGCGTCCATGATGGTGTCGATGTAGCGCTTGAGGTCGCCATCGAGCGCCTTCTGCTGCGCGAGCTCGCCGTAGCCGAGGATTGCGCCGAGGATATTGTTGAAGTCGTGCGCGATGCCGCCGGCGAGATGCCCCACCGCCTCCATCTTTTCCGCTTGCTTGAGCTGCGCCTCGAGCCGCTGGCGCTCCTCCTCCGCGCGCACCTTTTCCGAGACGTCCTTCACGAATCCGATCACGCGGCGGCCCTCCTTGCCCCGGGTGGGATCGGCGACCAGGTAGGCGTTCACGCCCAGGGTGGTGTAGTCACCCGCGTCGTCGCGCAGGCGGTACTCCATCGCGATGTGCGAGATCTCCCCCGCCAGGAGCTGCTGCCGCAAGCCCTTCAGCCGTATACGGTCGTCGGGATGAACGCGCTCCATCCACTGGCGGACGGTGGAAACGCTCTCGCGGCCGGTGCCGATGACCGATTGCGTGTCGCCGTCCCAGACCACCTCGCCGCTGATCGGGTCGAAATCGTAGAGCAGGCTCTGGCTCGCCCGGATCACGCGCTCATGGCGGTAGCGCCACTCTTCCGTTTCCCGCCCCGCCTCCTCGCGCTCGACGTGCAGGGCGGCGGAGAAGAGCGTCATGACGATGATCGTCAGCAGGTAGAACTGCAGGTGCAGCAGCGACTTGACGTTGGGCGCGCCTTCGATCGGAAAGGGCGAGAAACCGTGGCCGGTGTGCCAGTAGCAGATCAGTCCGAAGATGGCCAGCCCGAGTGTCGCTGCGCGCAGCCCGAAGCGCAGCGCCGCCCAGATGAGGAATGGGGCGCACAGGTACGCGAGCGGCGGGATGAACCCCTCGCCCTGCGGGCGCGTGGCGAACGCATAGGAGGTGGTGACCATGAGCCCCACGTAAAGCACCACCAGCTCGGGCAGGCGCGAGCGTGCCTCGGCGAGCGCCAACTTGTAGCCACGCCGGTTCCACGCAAGGATGAGGGGCGCCGTGAGCAGCATGCCGAGGTAGGTCGAGATGAAGGCGACCGACCACTGATCGCGGAACGGCGCATCCCAGCGCAGGTAAGAGTAGGCGCCGTCGAGGATCGCCATGGCGGCCACCAGCGGGACCATGCCGATCAGGAAGGCCGCGAGGCCCTTCACCGTATCGACCTGCACGCGCGGGCCGGCCAGTCGCAGCAAACCCGCCGCGACGAATAGCGGCTGCGCGACGTTCACCGCCGCGGTGGCGGCGATCGAGCGCCACGGCGCGCCCATGCCAAGTCCCACTGCAATCGACGCGGCGAGGATCAGGGCAAGGTAGGCCGGCCAGCGCTTCACCGGCGCGACCAGCAGGACACCGAGGGCGAGGCCGTGCGCGGGCCAGATGAACATCGGCAGGCGCTGGTGCAGCGGCAGGCTCGCCGCATAGGCCGCGAGCGCGAAGTAAAGCAGCCCGAAGGCCACGTAAGCGAGTGCCTGGCGAACCGAGCTCGAATCCAGATCGAGGGACGAGGTGGTGGCGTTCATCGGATTTCGCCTCGGATTCTACGGCCTTTCAGCGGTAAAATGCCCCAAAGGACAACCTGGAACGCGCCCCTTGGAAGCCCATATCCTCGTCGTTGACGACGACGTCGCGATCCGCGAGTTGATCAAGGAGTACCTCACCGAGAACGATTTCAAGGTCTCGGTGGCCGAGACCGGCGCCGACATGGACCGGGTGCTCGCCGTCGAGATCGTGGATCTCGTGATCCTCGACCTCAAGCTTCCCGACGAGGATGGGCTGGCGATCGCACGCCGCCTGCGCGAATCCCTCGACATCCCGATCATCATCCTCACCGGCCGCAAGGAAGAGGTCGATCGCGTCATGGGCCTGGAGCTCGGCGCCGACGACTATGTCACCAAGCCCTTCAGCCAGCGCGAGCTGCTCGCGCGCATCAAGGCGGTCCTGCGGCGCACCGAGGGCAAGCGCGCGTCGCGTCGCGGGGAAAGCGTGCGCGCCTTCCGCTTCGCCGGCTGGGAGCTCAACACCGGCACCCGCAAGCTGCGCGCCCCCGATGGGCGCAACGTCGACCTGACCAACAGCGAATACGCCCTGCTGGTGGCGTTCCTGAAAGCGCCCGGGCGCATCCTCACGCGCGACCAGCTCCTCGAATCGAGCCGGCTGCACGACGACATCTACGATCGTTCGATCGACGTCCAGATCCTGCGGCTGCGCCGCAAGATCGAGGAAAGCCCCAACCAGCCCACCCTCATCCGCACCGAGCGCGGCGCCGGCTACTACCTCGACACCGCGGTCGAAACCGTCTAGTTGGCCGCATATCCGTCGCTGAGGTTCTCCTTCCGCCCGCGGCTCTGGGCGAGCCTGAAGGGATACCGGCGCGACGATTTCACCGCCGACCTGGGCTCCGGCGTCGCGGTTGCGCTCGTCGCCCTGCCGCTCGCGATGGCCTTCGCCATCGCCTCGGGCGTGCGTCCCGACCAAGGAATCGTCACCGCCATCGTCGGCGGCTTCCTGGTGTCGCTGCTCGGCGGCTCCAAAGTGCAGATCGCAGGCCCCGCGGGGGCGTTCGTGGCTCTGCTCTACGGCATCGTCGAGAAGTACGGCGTGCCCAACCTGCTGATCGCCACCATGATGGCCGGCGTGCTGCTCTTCGCGATGGGCGCCTTCCGCCTTGGCACTCTGGTGCGCTTCGTTCCGGTCTCCATCGTGATCGGGTTCACCACCGGGATCGCGGTGGTCATCGCGCTCTCGCAGGTCCGCGACCTGCTGGGGCTCACGGTCGACAAGATGCCTTCGAATTTCTTCTCTCAGATCGCGGTGCTCGGAGGGAGCCTGCATACGACCAATGGGGTCGCCGTTGCGATCGGGCTGTCGTGCCTGCTGCTGATCGTGATCTGGCCTGCGCCGCAATCGGCCCGGCTCGGCAACTGGCGCTTCGTCACCGCCAAGCTGCCGAGCACCGCCGCAGTGCTGGCGATTTCGGCCTTCGCCGTGTGGGCGCTCGACCTGCACGTGGAGACCATCGGCACGCGCTTCGGGGCCCTGCCGCGTGGACTGCCCACGCCGGCGCTGCCGCAGTTCGACTGGGCGACGGCGCAGAACCTGCTCGCCCCGACCGTGGCCATCGCGCTCCTCGGAGCTATCGAATCGCTGCTGTGCGCGCGCGTGGCCGACGGCCTCATCGGCGAGCGCCATGATCCCAACCAGGAACTGATGGCCCAGGGAGTCGCGAATTTCGCCGCGCCCCTGTTCGGTGGGATTCCGGTAACCGGCACCATCGCCCGCACCATGACCAACGTGAAGAGCGGGGCGCGCTCGCCCGTGGCGGGAATCGTCCACGCGGGGGCGCTCTTCCTGGTGATCCTGGTGCTCGCCCCGGCCGCCGGCTACATCCCGCTTGCGGCGCTGGCGGCGGTGCTGCTCTGGGTGGCGTTCAACATGGTGCCGTGGCGTGAATTGCGCGGCCTGCGCCGCTACTCGATGTTCTACCGCGTGATCCTCGTCTCGACGTTGCTTCTCACCGTGATCTTCGACCTGACCGTGGCGGTGGAAGTGGGGCTGGTGATGTCGAGCCTCTTCTTCATCTACCGCATCTCGTCGCTCACGCGGGTCGAACCCGTGGACCTCGGTGCCGCCGCCCGGCTGCCCGACGGCCGCACCCTTGGCGTGTGGGAGCTCTTCGGATCGTTCTTTTTCGGTTCCGTCAACAAGCTCGAGATCCTTGCCGATCCCCGCAAGTCCCTTCCCGACGTGGTGATCCTCGAGATGCACAAGGTCATCAACCTCGACACCACCGCGCTCGATGCTCTCGAGGCACTGCACGCCACGCTCAAGCGCCGCGGCGGACGGCTGATGCTCGCGGACCTGAACGAGCAGCCGCTGGGACTGCTCAGGCGTTCGGGGGTGATCGAGGATATCGGTGCCGACAACGTCTTCGCGAGCCTCGAAGCCGCGATGAGGGCCGCGCAGCGCAATTGAAATCCTTGGGCCTGGTACTGCTGCTGGCACTCCTCTGGGGCGGCTCGTATCCGCTGCTCAAGGTCGCCGTCGAAACGCTCCCGCCGCTCACCGTGGTGGCGGTGCGCGCGCTCCTCGGCGCGCTCATATTGCTCGCGGTGCTGGGCAAGCGCGTCAAGCTGCTGGGAGAAGTGGGCACCGGCAGCTCACTGCGGGCGCTGGCCGTCCAGTCGGCCTTCACCTGCGTGATCCCCTGGATCCTGATCGCCTGGGCAATGCGCCATCTCGACGCGGGACTCGCGGCGATCCTCAACTCGCTTTCGCCCATCTTCATCTTCCTGCTGACGGCGTTCGTCACGCGGCACGAGCCCGTTAGCCGCCGCAAGTTCGTGGGCGTGGCGCTGGGCCTCGCAGGGGTGATCACGATCGTGGGCGTGGATGCGCTCTCCGGGCTGGGCACGAAGACCCTCGCGGAGCTGGCGTGCGTGGCGGGTGCCTTCTCGTACGCCGTAGCGGGCGTGATCGGCGTGCGCTTCAAACGGGTCACGCCCCTGGTTCCGGCGACGGGCTCGACCCTGATTGCCGCCATTGTGCTGGTACCGCTGGCTCTCGCCTTCGATCAACCCTGGACGCTGCGCCCGTCGATGCCCTCAGTGCTTGCGGTGCTCGCTGCGGCGGTGTTCTCGACGGGCCTTGCAATGGTGATCTACTTCCGGCTGCTCGCCACCGTGGGGTCGATCGCCATGTCGAGCCAGGCGTACCTTCGCATCCTGGTCGGTGTCGGCCTCGGCATGGCCTTCCTGGGCGAGACGCCCACGCCGCACGCGCTCGTGGGACTGGGACTCGTGGTGGCGGGCGTAGTCGCGATGACCTGGCCGGTGAGGCGAACCTAGGCCTCCAGCAAGGCCACCGTCCCCAGGCCCCCGTCGGCGCAGATCGACACTACCGCGCGCTTGCCCGACCCCATCGCGGCCAGCTCCTTCACCGCCTGCGACAGGATGCGCGCACCGGTAGCGCCGAAGGGATGGCCGATGGCGACACTGCCACCGTTCGGATTGAGCCGTTCCCAGGGAAAATTTCCCAAGCGCGCCTCGATGCGAACCTTGTTGCGCAGGAAATCCTCGCTCTTGAGCGCCGCCACGTTGCACAGCACTTGGGCGGCGAACGCCTCGTGGATCTCCCACAGGTCGATGGCCTCGAGCGTCAAGTTGTTGCGCGCGAGCAATCGCGGGATTGCGTAGGCAGGCGCCATCAGCAATCCCTCGTGGAACACGTCGACGGCCGCCATCTCCCAATCCACCAGCTTCACGCGCGGTCGATTCGCCGGCAAGCGGCCGAGTCCGGCATCGCTCGCGACCCACAGCGCCGCCGCGCCGTCGGTGAGGGGTGAAGCGTTGCCGGCGGTGATCGTGCCCTTGCCGCTCGCGCGGTCGAAGGCGGGCTTGAGCGCGGCGAGCTTTTCCGCCGAGCTGTCCGCGCGCGGGACGCCGTCCCGCGCCATCCCCTCGATGGGCAACACCAGGTCGTCGAAGAAGCCGCCCGCCATCGCCTGCACCGCGCGCTGGTGGCTAAGCAGCGCGATGCGGTCCTGATCCGCACGCGCAATGTTCCACTGCGTTGCCATCTCCTCGCAGTGCTCACCCATGCTTTTTCCCGTGGCGCGGTTGGCCACGCTCGGCACGTGCAGCTTCACATCCGCCAGGCGCAACTCGCTCACGCGGTCGACGCGCTCGCCAAGGCTTCGCGCCTGCGACATCCTGCGGATCCAATCGGAAAGTCCCTGGCGCAAGCCGATCTGCACGCGGCTCATGCTCTCCACGCCGCCGCACAGCGCGACCGAGATGTCGTCGCGCAGCATGCCCGCCGCCTCGAACACCGCCGCCATGCTGGTCGAGCACGCGAGCACGGTGGAGAACGCGGGCGTCGATTGGTCGAGGCCGGCCTGGATGAGCACCTCGCGCGCGATGTTGCTGTAGCCGAGGTTGGGCGCGACCGTGCCCCACACCATCAGGTCCGCGCGGTCGCCCGCCGGAAGCTGCGCCGCCATTGCCTTGGCCACGGGCACGGAGAGCGCTACGGCGTCGAGGGCGCGAAGCGGCCCGTCGACACGTGCGAACGGCGTGCGAAGCCCGCTAACGAGCCAGGTGGTCATCGGGCTCTCCGGGGACGCCGAGGCGCGGCTGGCCGAACCCTTCCCGGGCGCGCCAGCCGGGATGCTTGAACACCAGGTTGTTCAACATGCCGCCCGGATCGTAGCCAAGCTTTTTCCCGGGGTGCTTCGCCTCCCACTCGTCCATCAGCGAGCGCCCGGTTCGGTACCAGGGCACCTTGAACACAAACGCCTTGAGGCTCGCCTCGCGCCAACCCTTGTCCCTGATATCCGGCCAGAGCCGGTCGGCGCGCTCGATGTTCCGGCGCCAGTCGAGCAGCCACATCTCGTGGCCCAGGATGTCGCCGAAGACGAAGAGGCGCCCGTCGCGAATCTCGAACTCGGTGGGATCGCTGCCGAGCTTCACCGCATAGGGCGCGCCGTTGGCGCAGAAGCCGCCGTACTGCGGCTCGAACTTCGCCGGCGCGGCTTGAAAGGCGTCACGGTTTCCGTCCGAGGAAAAATAGTAGGTGCGTCCCTGGTGCTGCGCCGCGAGCGTGTGCTTGCCGCGCACCGGCTTCGACTCGGTGAAATAGGCGACCGGATCGTAGCCCAGCAACATGAGGCTTTCGCCGCGGCTGGTGGCGATGGTCGCGTGCGTCGTCCCGCAACCCCCCAGGAGTACCGCGACCGCCAGCAAGGCAAGGCATCTCGCAAACGTCATTTCCATCCGGTACCTCCATGCTCCTGTTCGAATCGCTCGCGGTCGCGGGCGAACTGCTGCTCGAGCTCCTCGCGGCCGGCCTTGGCCGCGGCGAGGTAGCGAGTCTCGTCCTTGTACACCTCGAGCTGCGACTCCACCGTGGCGAGATTATGGCGCCGGAAGGCGTCGGCCATCTCGCGGGCGCGGAATCGGTCGACGCCGAGCGCCTCCAGGACCGCGCGCCCGGCTCGCAGCGCCGATTCGAAGGTCTCGCGCTCGATCACCTCGACGCCGCGCAGCTTGAGCTCGAGATAGTGCGACACGTTGCGCGCACGGCTCACGATCGGAAGATCGGGGAAGTTGGCACGCACCCGGTCCACCAGCGCGATGCTGTCCTCCACGCCGTCGATGGCATTGACCAGGAGCCGCGCCCTGGCCGCTCCCGCGGCCTGCAGCAGGTCCAGGCGCGTGGCGTCGCCGTAGAACACGCGGTAGCCGAACTTGCGCAGCGACTCGACCTGGTCGGCATCGTGGTCGAGCACCACCGGGCGGATGTCGTTGGCGAGCAGTAGCCGCCCCACGATCTGGCCGAAGCGCCCGAAGCCCGCGATGATCACCGGCCCGGTCTCGTCGATGGCGTCGGGCTCGCGCCCGCGCTCGCGGCGCGCCTTGGAGCAGATGAGGCGGTCGTGAATGATCAGCATGAGCGGCGTGGCCGCCATCGATAGCGCAACCGCGATGGTGAATAGCGCCTCCCACTCGCGCGTGATGACGCCCGCCAGCCGCGCGGAACCGAACACCACGAACGCGAACTCGCCGCCCTGCGCGAGCAGGAAGGCAAACAACCAACGCTGGGTGCCGGTCACGCCGATCGCCCGCGCGGCGAGCCAGAGCATCCCGGTCTTGAGCGCGAGGAAGCCGACCAGCAGCAGCGCCACCATGCCGGGACGGCTCGCGAGGAGGCCGAAGTCGATCGTCATGCCGACGGTGATGAAGAAAAGCCCCAGCAGCAGGCCCTTGAACGGCTCGATGTCGGTCTCGAGGGCGTGGCGGAATTCGGAGTCGGCCAGCAGCACGCCCGCGAGGAAGGCGCCCAGGGCCATCGACAGGCCCGCGAGCGACACCAGCTCGGCAATGCCGATCACCAGCAGCAGCGCGAACGCGGTGAAAAGCTCGCGCAGGCGCGCCTTGGCGATGAGGCGCAGCAGCGGGCGCGTGAGATAGCGGCCGATGAAGACCACGCCCGCGATGGCTGCGGCGGCGAGGAGGAGCTTCTGCCAGAGGGGCTCGTCGCCCGCCTTGTCGACGTGGCCGAGGAGCGGCACCAGCGCGATCAGCGGGATCGCAGCGATGTCCTGGAAAAGCAGCACGGCGAAAGCCGAGCGGCCCGTCGGGGTAGAGAGCTCGTTTCTCTCCGTCATCGCCTGGATCGCGATCGCCGTGGACGAGAGCGCGAGCGCGAGGCCCCCGACCAGCGCCGCCTGCCAGGGAAGCCCGAGGGCCAGGAGGAGGGCGCCGATGGCGGCGCCGCACAGGGAGAGTTGCAAGGCGCCCCCGCCGAACACCTCGCGGCGCATCGCAAGCAACCGGCGCGGATCGAGCTCGAGACCGATCACGAAGAGCATCAGCACCACGCCCAGCTCGGCGAGCGTCTGGGTAGTCTCGACGTCGCCTACGAGCTTGAGGCCAAAAGGGCCGATGAGGGCTCCGGCGATGAGATATCCCAGCACCGAGCCCAGGCCCGCGCGCGCGGCGAGCGCCACGCACACCACCGCGGCGCCGAGGAAGATCAGGGCCTCATGCATCGCCGTCCCCGTTTTCCAATCGCCAGGCCTCGAGCCGTGCACGCAGCCCCGCCCCCACCTGCGCGAGCGCCTCGGGCGAGACGAGGTTTGCGCCGTGGAGCGCGAAGGGCTCGAGCCAGCGCATGCCGCAGAAGCGCATGGTCTGCTCCACCACCGGCACGAACGCCTCGAACGGATACGCGTGCGGCCCGGCGGGAGAATAGGCCGCGTCGTCGCCGCCGCTCGTGGTGACCCACAGGCAGTCCTTGCCCGCGAGCGCGGTGCCACCCTCGCCGTACGCCCAGCCCTTCACCAGCACCTCGTCGAACCAGTGCTTGAGGATCGCGGGCGTGGTGTACCAGAAGATCGGATGCAGCAGCACCACCAGGCGCGCGCGCTCGAGCGCGCGCCGCGCGCCCCGCGGGGCGATGTCGAAGTCGGGCTACAGGTCGTAGAGCGAACGCCCCGCGAGGCGCGGC
>JANNKG010000322.1:0-2264 GCA_031396185.1 Burkholderiales bacterium
AGCTTAATTCTTTTTGCGCCTGGACAGCAGGCTCTTGAAGAAATCCCCGAGATCATCCTTGACGAAATCCCGGAATTCACCGGTTGAAGCCCGCGCCCTCGAGCGCTTCGCCCGCCTCGATCGTGCGGTTGCCGCTACGACAGATGAGGACGATAGGCCGCTTGTCGAAATTGGCGCCGGCGAGCTTCTTCACCTGCCCGACGAAGTGCGGGTTCTTCTCCCATTCGGCGCCGTCGTACCAGGGCACCATCATCGCGCCCACCGGATGGCCGACGAACATGTATTCCATCTCGCTGCGGCAGTCGATGAACACCGCATCGGGATGTTCCTTGAGGTACTTGTGGGCTTCCTGCGGCTTGAGGTGGTCCATGGCGAAAAGGTGATAATTGGGGTCCGGCCCCAATTATCACCCCCATGAACGCTCCCGACACCCCCTTCCCCTTCGACGCCGCGGTCGCGGCGGCGGCCGACAAGGTCGAGCCCCGGGTCATTGCCTGGCGTCGCGACTTCCACCAGAACCCCGAGCTCGGCAACCGCGAGGTGCGCACCGCGAAAATCGTGGCTGATCACCTGCGCGCCCTCGGCTTCGACCTGGTGCAGGAGAAGGTTGCGTACACCGGCGTGGTCGGCGTCCTCAAAGGCGGGCTACCCGGGCCGGTCGTGGCACTGCGCGCCGACATGGACGCTCTCCCCGTGGTCGAGGAAGTGGAGGTGCCGTTCAAGAGCACGGTGCGCACCGAATGGAGCGGCCAGCAGTGCGGCGTGATGCACGCCTGCGGACACGATGCTCACACTGCGATGCTGATGGGCGTGGCCGAGATCCTGGCCGGCATTCGCGCGCGCATTCCCGGCACCGTCAAGTTCCTGTTCCAGCCCGCCGAAGAGACCCCGCCCATCGGCGAGGATGGCGGCGCACGCCTGATGGTGGCCGAGGGCTGCCTGAAAAATCCCGATGTCGGCGCGGTGTTCGGCCTGCACGTGACGTCGATCTTCCCCACCGGGATGATCGGCTATCGCTCGGGCCCGTTCATGGCCTCCGCGGACGATTTCCGCATCTTCGTGCGCGGCACCCAGACCCATGCCGCGATGCCGTGGCGTGGCGTCGATCCGATCGTGGTGAGCTCGCAGATCGTGCTGGGGCTGCAGACCGTGGTCTCGCGCCGGATGAACATCACGCACGAGCCCTCGGTGGTGACGGTCGGCGTCTTCCATGGCGGCGTGCGCCACAACATCATTCCCGACGAGGTGCGCCTCGAGGGCACCATCCGCACCTTCGACGAGGAGCAGAGGAACGAGATCCACGAGCACGTGACACGCATCTCCGAGCTGATCGCGGAGGCGGGCGGCGCCAAAGCGCAGGTTCACATCCATCGCTGGTACGACGTGACGGTGAACCATCCGGGTCTCACCGAATGGTCGGTGCCGACGCTCGCGCGCATCGCGGGCGACGTCAACGTGCAGGTCGTCGACAAGGTTTGCGGTGCCGAGGATTTCTCGTTTTTCCAGAAGGAAGTGCCGGGATTCTTCTACTTCATCGGGTGCACGCCGCTCGATCGCGACGCCGCCACGGCCGCGCCCAACCACAGCCCGCGCTTCTACGTGGACGAGACCTGCCTGAAGATCGGCGTGAAGACCATTACCGCGCTCGCGCTCGACTGGCTTTCGGCCAACGCCACCTAGCTTGGAATCCCCGGGGCTCGGGCTGTATGTAATTGCCTCGCTGGCGCTGATCCTCACGCCCGGCCAGGACATGCTTTACGTGGTCTCACGTTCGCTCGCGCAGGGACGCTTCGCGGGCGTCTGCTCGGCGATTGGAGTCTGCATCGGAATCCTCGTGCACACCGCCCTCGCCGCACTCGGCGTGGGCGCCATCCTGATGGCGAGCGAGACGCTCTTCGTCACCCTCAAGCTCGTGGGCGCCGCCTACCTCGTCTACCTCGGCATCGGCCTGCTGATGTCTCGCAAAGTGTCCAATCCGGCCCGGGGCACGGCCGTCGTTCTCTCTCCGGCTGCGCTGGTGTGGCAAGGCGTGCTCTCGAATGTGACGAACCCTAAGATCGTCCTCTTCTTCTTCGCGTTCCTGCCGCAGTTCGTCGATCCCGCGAGCGTGCATCCCTCGCGGGACCTAATCTTGCTGGGCGTGCTGTACGCCGGGCTCGCGCTGCCGGTAAAGGCCACGGTGGGGCTGGTGGCGGGGAGCCTTTCCGCGCGCTTCCTGCACCGGCCTGGAACTCTCGTTTGGATGAACCGCGCCAGCGGCACCG
>JANNKG010000283.1:0-2039 GCA_031396185.1 Burkholderiales bacterium
CGAAGCCGCGCCCCTGCTCGCCCGCGCGCGCCGCCTCGACCGCGGCGTTGAGCGCGAGGATGTTGGTCTGGAACGCGATGCCGTCGATGAGGCCGACGATCTCGGTCACCTTCCCCGTCGCCTCGCGAATCGACTCCATGCGGGCGATCACGAGGGTGGCCGCGTCGATGCCCTTCGTCGTGGCCTCGCGGGCCTCGCCTGCCACGCGCTGGGTCGCGCGCGCCGTGTCGGTGTTGCGCTGCACGCTCCCCACCAGCTCCCCTATGCTCGCGGCGGCTTGCTCGAGCGCGCTCGCCTGGGCGTCGTTGCGCTCCGACAGCCGGCCGTTGCCGCGCCCGAGGCCGGCTACGTGCCGGCTGATCGCGTCGGCTGCGCCGCGCAGCTCGCCGCGCACGCGCGCGAGCTCGTCCTCGGCCGCGCACGCCCGGCGCCGCTCCTGTCCCAGCGCCCGGAGAAGGCGGCGAAGGGCGAAGGCGCCCGCGCCGATCGCCCCCGCCGCCAGGAGTCCAGCGACGATCGCGACGGTCAGTTCCATATTCCGAGCCCCTTGACGAGCGAGCGCGCGCCCGCGAAGAGCGCGAGGCCCTGTGGCGTGCGGTGCGCGCGCCACCCGACGTCGCGGCCCGTGGGGCCGTCGTGGAAGACGCCGTGCATGCCGAAGGCGAGCGCGAGACGATCGGACCGGGCTACCACCGCAAACTCCGACTTGCGCGACGTGGCCATGATGGCGGCGATTCGATGAGCCTCACAGCGCGGCGAGCACCCGCTCGAGGCGGCCGCGCACTTCGGCGGCGATCGCGCCGATCTCCGGGCGCTCCACGAGCCGCAGCACCGCGTTCGGATCCATGATCTCGACGATGGTCTTGCCGGCGGCGTCGACGCGCACCACCACGTTGCACGGCAGCAGCGCGCCGATCTGCGGCTCCATCTCGATCGCCTGGTGCGCGAACTGCGGGTTGCAGGCCCCGAGGATCCGGTAGGGCGGCATGTCCTTGCCGAGCTTCTTCTTGAGCGTGGCGGCGACGTCGATCTCGGTGAGCACGCCGAAGCCCTCCTTGGCGAGCTCCTCGGTGGCGCGGGCGACGGTCGCGTCGAACCCGGTGGCGACGGTTTTTCCGAATGCGTACTTGGCCATGGCGATTCTCCGGTTAGTGCTGAGTGAAAGGGGGCGTCACGAGACGCATTGGTAATAGAGGTTCTGCGGGTGGTTCGATTGCGCGAGGAAATGCCAGCGCTCCGCCACCAGGCCCGCGTACTGCACGGCGAAGGCGGCGGCGAAGACGCCGGCCGAGCCGGTGGACAGCCCGGCCAGCAGCAACACCACCGGCAGCACGAAGCCCAGCTGCAGGAAGGCGGTGCGCACCGCGCGCATGCCCTCCGGCGTCGCGCCGTGGAAGAACTCGCGGGTGTTGAACGAGCCGCCCATGAATCCCATCGATTTCTGCGCCACCCGGGGGTGTTTCACGCCGATCGCCGATTGCGGTGTGGAGCGCGGGCGCAGCCGCGCGTTGCGCACGAGCGCGGCAGCGCGGCCGCCGAGCGCGGCCAGCGTGAGCACCGCGCCGGCCATGACGTAGCCGCGCACCAGCCCGGGTGCCGCGAGCGCGGCGAGGAAGGCGGCGAGCGTGAAGCCCGAGGCGGTGCCGATGAGGGTGAAGTTGACCACCGTGAGCGGGCTCGCCCATTCCTGCAGGAACTTCACGCACGCGTAGATCATCGCGGTGCAGACAAACAGCGCGAGGCAGGCGGCGAGCGCAAGGAGGCCGAGGGCGATCGCGCCGGGCCAGCCGAGGTGGTGCGCCGCGCCCCACGCGGCCACGGCCGCCATGAAGAGCGGTAGCGCGATCACCTCGCGCGACAGCCACGACGTACGCCACATCGCCGCGGAGCGCCACGCTCGCTCGGGCCGTCCGAGGTGGAAGAACGAGGCGACGAGGCCGGCGGCGCAGAAGGCGAGCGTCACCACCGCTCCGATCGCCAGGAAGCGCGCCTCGGCGCGGCCGGCCGCCTGCGCGGCGTACAGCGCGATGAACAGTCCC
>JANNKG010000291.1:0-6679 GCA_031396185.1 Burkholderiales bacterium
CTTCCTGCGCCACACCGAAAGCCGCGAGCTGTATCTGGTGGGCGACATCATCGATGGTTGGCAGTTGAAGCGCCGCTGGTATTGGAACCAGGCGCACAACGACGTGATCCAGAAGGTGCTGCGCAAGGCGCGCAAGGGCACGCGCGTCACCTACGTCGCCGGAAACCACGACGAGGCGATGCGCCATTTCCTTGGCCTTGCGTTCGGCGGAATCGACATCGTCGACGAGGCGGTGCACGTCACCGCCGACGGCAAACGCATGCTGGTCATCCACGGCGACCTGTTCGACGCGGTGGTGCAGCGCGCCAAGTGGCTGGCGCACCTGGGCGATGCGCTCTACATGTTCTCGCTCAAGCTCAATCGCTGGTTCAACCACGCGCGCGCCAAGCTCGGCCTGCCGTACTGGTCACTGGCGCAATTCCTCAAGCATCGCGTGAAGAACGCGGTGAGCTACATCACCCAGTTCGAGGATGCCCTCGCGCACGAGGCGCGTCGCCGCGGATTCGACGGCGTGGTTTGCGGGCACATCCACAAGGCGGAGATCCGCGACATCGGCGGCGTGCGCTACTGCAACGACGGGGACTGGGTCGAAAGCCTCACCGCGCTGGTGGAAACCGAGAGCGGCGAGCTGCGCATCATCGACTGGAAGTCCATCGAGGCGCTGCAGCGAAGCGCCACAACCATGGAAGGATTGAACCTTGCGTATTCTCCTGGTGACTGACGCCTGGGCGCCGCAGATCAACGGCGTGGTGGTGACCCTGACCAATACGGTGCGATGGCTGGAGCGCTGGGGACACGAGGTCCATGTGATTTCGCCCGAGGGCTTCCGTACGATGCCTATGCCCACCTACCCCGAGATCCCGCTCGCCCTCATGCCGGGAGCGCAGGTTGCCCGGCGCATCAAGGCATTCGACCCCGATGCGATCCACATCGCCACCGAGGGTCCGCTCGGCGCCGCCGCGCGCTCGTATTGCATCAAGCATCGCTTGTCGTTCACGACGGCCTACCACACCTGCTTTCCCGAATACGTGAAGCCGCGCTTCGGCGTGCCCCTGGCCCTTACCTACGCGTGGCTTCGCCGGTTTCACGCGCGCTCCTCCGCCCTGCTCGTCGCCACCCCGGCGATCCGCACGCTGCTCGAGGCGCGAGGCTTCGCCAACATCGCGGACTGGTCGAGGGGCGTGGACACCGACCTCTTCACCCCGGCGAAGGAGCGCTTCAGCGACCTGCGTCGCCCGGTTTTCCTGTACGTTGGACGGGTGGCTATCGAAAAGAACCTTCCCGCGTTCCTGAGCCTCGACCTGCCCGGCACCAAGATGGTGGTGGGGGACGGGCCCGACCGCGTCATGCTCGAAAAGCGCTTTCCCGAGGCGGTATTCGTGGGTGCCAAGACGGGTGGCGAGCTCGCCTCATACTTCCAGCGTGCCGACGTATTCGTGTTTCCGAGCCGCACCGACACCTTCGGCCTGGTACTCATCGAGGCGATGGCGTGCGGCACACCGGTTGCCGCCTACCCGGTGCGCGGGCCGATCGACGTGGTGAAGGATCCCTCGGCCGGGGTGCTCGACAACGACCTCGGGTCGGCCGCGATGTCCGCGCTTACGCTTGACCGCGAGAAGGTCGCGCGCTACGGCAGCCGCTTCACCTGGGAGGCGAGCACGCGGCAGTTCCTTGCGAGCCTGGTGCCGGCGCGCGCACGGGAGGCACGCCTTGTTCAAGCGGCCTGAAGCGGACGCGGCGGGGCTGCCGACCGAAAGCCCGTTCAAGGGCAAGACCGGCCTGGCTCGCATTCTCCAGGCATTCTTCAACTCGCTCGCAGGGTTGGGCGATGCGTGGCGCCATGAAAGCGCCTTCCGGCAGGAGGTGCTGCTCGCCGCGATCCTCATCCCGATCGCCTGCTGGGTCCCGGTGACCGCCGTCGAGCGCGCGCTGTTGGTCGCCGTCGTGCTGCTGGTGCTGATCGTCGAGCTGCTCAACTCGAGCGTGGAGGCGGCGATCGACCGCATCTCGTTCGAGCAGCATTCGCTCTCCAAGCGCGCGAAGGACATCGGCAGCGCGGCGGTGTTCGTCTCTCTCGCGCTGTGTGTCCTGGTGTGGGTGATCGTCCTCGCGCCGGTCGTCTTCGCGCGCGCCTGACCGTTCGTTACCAGCTGGCCGGATCGACCCGATAGAGGCGCGCGAGCTCCCCGTAGAGCGCCGGATGCTCCGCCGAGAAGCGCTGCGGCTGCTCGAAGAACACTTCCGAGATCACCGCGAAGAATTCGGCGGGGTTGGTGGCGCCGTAGTAGCTGAAGAGCGATGGCTGCTGCAGGAGCGCATCGGCCTGCAGCTGGGCAAAGGCGCGCCCGAGGACCTCTGGCCACTCGCGCGCCCGATCTCCCCGCGCCGGCGCGCCGTTGGCAAATCCCTTCTGCTGGTCGAGCTGGTGCGCGAACTCGTGGATCACGACGTTGCGGCCGTCATCCGCGATCGCGGCGCCCTCGAGGACGTCTTCCCAGGAGAGGATCACCTGGCCGAGCGTCCACGATTCCCCCGACAAGACCTGCCGCGTCTCCTGCAGCACCCCTGACGGTTCGGCGCGCAGGCGCTCGACCAGGAACGCGCCCGGATAGACGAGGACCTGCCGCAAACGCGGGTAGTAGTGGGGCGTGCGATTGAGGATGAGCAGGCTCGCCTGGGCCGCGATGGTCACGCGGACTTCGTCGGTGATCTCCTGGCCCTGGCAGCCGATGAAGTCCTTTTCCGCGACGAATACCTGGATGTGGCCGCGCAATTGCCGCTGCAGCTCCGGGGACAGCAGCCGGTAATGGGGGACGCGTTGACGCAGGATTTCACGCCAGGCCGCGGGGAAAGGCTTCGCTCGTAACCCCTTGCGCCGTCGCTCCACGACGAACGGATGGGCAATTTGCCAGGCGATGAAGAGGAATGCGGCTGCTGCGACGAGGATGAAGGCGAGTGACATCGGCACGGCCGGGTTGCCAGGAACCGATTACGTGGGTGCGCGCAAGAGGCGTTTCAAGCACCCCCGAGCAGTCATGAAACTGCCACCTGCCGGTGCCATGCTGGACGGCTCGAGGGGGCTTTTTCGATGAAGCACACCTATAGCGTCCTGTTCCTTTGCACCGGCAACTCCGCACGATCGATCATTGCCGAGTCGCTGCTGAACGCCCTCGGTGGCGGGCGCTTCCGCGGCTACAGCGCGGGCAGCCATCCCAAGGGGCAAGTGCATCCGCGGGCCATCGAGGTCCTCGCCCGCGGCGGCTATCCCACGCTGGAAGCACGCAGCAAGAGCTGGAGCGAGTTCGCGCTGCCGGGCGCACCCGCCATCGATTTCGTGATCACGGTCTGCGACAACGCCGCCGCCGAGGCTTGCCCCGTCTTTCCGGGGCGTCCGGTGAGCGTGCACTGGGGAATGCCCGATCCGGCGGCGGTCACGGGACACCCGGACGACCAGCGCGACGCCTTTCGCGAAACCTTGCGGGAGATGCGCCGGCGCGTGCAGCAATTCACCAGCCTGCCGTTCGCGAGCACCGATGAGCGCGCCCTGCGGACGATGATGCGGGAGATCGCTTCCTAGACGACTTCCGTCGCGAGCCGCGTTTCCCGCAGCATCGGGCGCGGAGTTTTCCCGCAGCCGAGCAGGCGTGCCTTGTGCAGGTGAAAGGCCTCGGTGGCGCGTTCGCGAGCCTCGAGGATTTTCCCAAAAGCCGCCGGCGTGCCTGCGCACGGCTCATCTGCCAATAGTTCGACCAGGTCATCGTTCACAAGCCGAAGGTAACGCAGCCGGGTGACGCAAGCGTGACGGCCCGGCAAGGTTCACGAGCTTTGCTGGCATCATCCTGGGCTCTGGCCACCATCGCGGCACTGGATCATGACGATTCATCTCGATCACACCATCGTGCCATCGCGCAGCAAGATTGCTTCGGCGAAGCTCCTGGCGGAGCTTCTCGGGGTCGCCTGGGCCGAAGCGGCTGGAGCCGGGCCGTTCTCCCCGGTCTACGTGAACGAGGGGTTGACGCTCGACTTCATCGAAACGGACGAGGCCTTTCCCATCTATCACTTCTGCTTCCGCGTCGAGCAGCACGACTTCGATGCCATTCTTGGGCGCATCAAGGCGGCCGGAATCGATTATCGCAGCACCGTGCGCGGGCCCGTGGATAGGCAGGTCAACGCCGAATATGGAAATATCTACTGGAATGAGCCCGACGGGCACCAGTGGGAGATCCTGACCTTAAGCTATGCGCGTCCACCGCGCTGAAATGTGCCATGGAGGATCCAAAAATGCTCCAGCTCCGCCCGAACTGTGAATGCTGCAACCGCGACCTTCCCCCGCAATCGCCGGATGCATTCATCTGCTCGTTCGAGTGCGCCTTCTGCCGCGCCTGCGCCGACGGTGCCCTGAAGGGCCGCTATCCGAATTGCGGCAAGGCGGCTTGACGGGAGCGCCCATGCCCTGCGACGAATGCCGCGAGCTGTCCACGCACGAGTTCCGATCCCCGGACGATCTCATCCACGCGATTCGCCTCGCGGCCCAGGAGATGGATCGTGGCGTGCTGGCGCAGGTGGGCAGGCAGGCGCCGGGGCGCGCGGAGCAGGAGGCTTTGGAGACCTCGCTCGCCGCCGGCGCCATGCCCGGAAGCGTGCGCTACCTTTTTTGTTGCACCGTGTGCGGTGACCAGTTCGTGTTGGTGGGAGACACGGTCGCAGGCGGCGGCGGATGGACGCGAACCTGATTCACATCCGCGGGGTTTCCCATCGTGAGGCATCGCTCCTCGAAGGGCTATGCGACCTGCTCGTCGACGTCGTGCACGGCGGTGCATCCGTCGGTTTCCTGGCGCCGCTTTCTCGCCAGGCGGCGACTGCGTATTGGGAGCACGTCTTCGCGACGATCGGGGGCAACCACTTCCTGTGGGTCGCGGAGCGCGATGGGACGGTGGTCGGCTCCGTCCAGCTCGCGACGATCGACAAGCCGAACGCGCGCCACCGCGCGGAGATCCAGAAACTGTTCGTCCTCGGGTCCCATCGGGGGCGGGGCGTGTCCACGCGGCTCATGGACGCAGCAGAGACTTTCGCAGGTTCCATCGGCCGCACGCTGCTGGTGCTCGACACGGAGGTCGGCTCGGTCGCGGAGACGGTGTATCGCCGCCGCGGC
Source organism: Burkholderiales bacterium (assembly GCA_031396185.1). Lineage (GTDB taxonomy): Bacteria > Pseudomonadota > Gammaproteobacteria > Burkholderiales > Usitatibacteraceae > Usitatibacter. The sequence continues at coordinate 5,153 of JANNKG010000291.1, forward strand.
TGGCAGCGGGCGGGGGAAATTCCGGACTTCGCCCTGACCCCGGACGGCCGGCTGCACGCGACGGTCTACTACTACAAGCTCAAGCAGCCGTAGCGGTCAGCCGAAGCGGCCGGTGATGTAATCTTCGGTCGCCTGCTTGCGCGGCTTGAGGAAGAGCTGGTCGGTCGCGCCGAACTCGATCAGCTCGCCCAGGTACATGTAAGCGGTCAAGTCGGAGACGCGGGCGGCTTGCTGCATGTTGTGGGTGACGATCACCACCGTGTAGTCGGCCTTGAGCTCGGTGATCAGTTCCTCGATCTTCGCCGTCGAGATCGGGTCGAGCGCCGAGCAGGGCTCGTCGAGCAGCAGGATCTCCGGCTTGACCGCCACCGCACGCGCAATGCACAGACGCTGCTGCTGGCCGCCCGACAGGCTGTTGCCGCTCTGGTTGAGGATGTCCTTCACCTCCTTCCAGAGCGCCGCCTTGGTGAGCGCCCATTCGACGCGCTCGTCCATCCGCGCGCGGGGGAGATCCTCGAAGAGGCGCACGCCGAACGCGATGTTGTCGTAGATCGACATCGGGAAGGGGGTGGGCTTCTGGAACACCATGCCGATCCTGGCGCGGATGAGCGAGATGTCCTGGCGCGAAGTGAGGATGTCCTCGTCCCCCATCAGGACCTCGCCCTCGGCGCGTTGCTCGGGATAGAGCTCGAACATGCGGTTGAAGGTGCGCAGCAGCGTCGACTTGCCGCAGCCCGACGGTCCGATGAACGCGGTGACGCGCTTTTCGGGGATCTCGAGGCTCACGTTCTTCAGCGCGCGGAAGCCCCCATAGTAGAAATTGAGGTTGCGTACCCTCAGCTTGGGCGCCGGCAAGGCATTCACGGCCTTGCGCAGGGCCCACTCGACCCGGTCATCCATGTCGGCCGCGCCCAGCGTCTCGAACAGCCGCACGCCGAAGGCAATGTTGTCATAGATCGACATCGGGAAGGGCGTGGGCTTCTGGAAGACCATGCCGACCTTGGCGCGGATCAGGGCCACGTCCTTGCGCGAGGTCAGCAGGTTCTCGCCATCGATCATGATTTCGCCTTTGGCTCGCTGGTCCGGGTACAGCTCATACATGCGGTTGAAGGTGCGCAGCAGGGTCGACTTGCCGCAACCGGACGGGCCGATGAACGCGGTGACCTTGTTCTGCGGGATGTCGAGGTTGATGTTCTTCAGCGCGTGGAAGCTGCTGTAGTAGAAGTTGAGATTGCGCACCGACAGCTTTACCTTCTCGGTGACGGGCAGATCGACTCGTGTGTCCATGGTGAGGCTTCCGGCTCAGTGTTTGTTGCGCAGGAACGTGCGCGCGAGGATGTTCAGCACCAGCACGCCCAGCGTGATCAGGAACACTCCGGCCCAGGCCAGCTGCTGCCAGTTCTCGTACGGGCTCATCGCGAACTTGAAGATGGTGACCGGCAGGCTCGCCATCGGCGCCGTGATGTCGGCCGTCCAGAACTGATTGTTCAGGGCAGTAAAGAGCAGCGGCGCGGTTTCGCCGGCGAT
>JANNKG010000326.1:0-3428 GCA_031396185.1 Burkholderiales bacterium
GGCGCTCGACATCATCCTGCAGGCCAAGGGCCTGTCGAAGCGCAAGAACGGCAACGTGGTGCTGATCGCCCCGACCGACCGACGAGCTCGCCGCCAAGGAAAAGCTCGCCCTCGAGGCGCAGGCTGCGGTTTCCGACCTGGAGCCGGTGCGCACCGAGTCGTTCGCGCTCTCCGACGCCAAGGCCGAGGACCTGAAGAAGCTGCTCTCCGACAAGGACCAGCGGATCCTCTCCAAGCGCGGCAGCGCGAGCGTCGACGAGCGCACCAACACGCTCTTCGTGCAGGACTCGGGCGGGCGCCTTGAAGAGGCGCGGCGCCTGATCCAGCAGCTCGACGTTCCGGTGCGCCAGGTGCTGATCGAAGCCCGCATCGTGATCGCCGATGACAAGTGGGGCCGCCAGCTCGGCGCGCGCTTCGGTACGCAGTCGGCGTTCAACTCTAACCAGTACAACTTCGGCGTGTCCGGCAACGTGGTCGACACCGTGGCCCCGCTCGCTAACAACCCGGTCTCGCGCGGCTCGGCTTCGCTGGTGTACCCCGGCGGCCAGGCGCAGGGCCTGTTCACGGTACCGTCCGGGATCGGCGCAATTCCGTTGGGAGCCCAGCCCGACCAGCTCAACGTGAACCTGCCGGTCGTCGGCGCCGCCGGATCCCTGGCGCTGTCGATCCTCAACCTCGGCAGCGGAAACCTGGTGAACGTGGAACTGTCCGCGCTCGAGGCCGACAACCGCGGCAAGGTGGTTTCCAGCCCGCGCGTGATCACGGCCGACAAGAAAAAAGCGGTCATCTCTCAGGGCACCGAGATCCCGTACCTCACGGCATCCGCATCCGGAGCCACGACGGTGTCGTTCAAGCCGGCGGTGCTGGAGCTCGCGGTGACCCCGCGGATCACGCCGGACGACCGCATCATCATGGACCTCGAGGTGAAGAAAGACTCCGTGGGGCAGATCTTCAACGGCATCCCCTCGGTGGACACGAAAAAAGTCACCACCCAGGTTCTGGTCGACAACGGCGACACGATCGTGCTCGGCGGCATCTTCGAGCAGACCACGCGCACCACGGTCGACAAGGTCCCTTTCCTCGGCGACGTGCCGGTGATTGGCCACCTTTTCCGCCGCACCGCCAAGCAGGACGACAAGACCGAACTGCTGATCTTCGTGACGCCGAAGATCGTCAAGGACACGCTCACCATTCGCTAGGCGAACGACCCCGCAAAAAGCCCCGGTCCGCCGGGGCTTTTTTTTCCTGGGCCAGGCCGCTTTTTCCATCGAGGGACCGGTCATCGCGCGCGAGAGTAACCTGATCCGGCTATGGGACGAGGCAACGTTTTCCTGGTGGGCATGATGGGCGCGGGCAAGACCACGCTCGGAAAGGCCCTCGCGCAGCGCCTGAGCGCGGAATTCTTCGACACCGACAAGTTGCTGGTCGAGCGCACCGGGGTGCCGGTCGCGACCATCTTCGAGATCGAGGGCGAGGCGGGATTCCGGCGGCGCGAGTCGGGGGTCCTCGCCGAGTTCACCCAACGCGACGATTGCATCGTCGCCACCGGCGGCGGGGCCGTGCTCGCGGAGGAAAACCGCGCGCTCATGCGGGCCCACGGTACCGTGGTCTACCTGCGCGCCCGCATTGAAAGCCTATGGGAGCGCACCCGCCATGATTCAAGCCGGCCGCTGCTGGCGACACCCGACCCGAAGGCAACGCTGGCGGAGATTCTCGAGCAGCGCGATCCGCTCTATCGCGAGGCGGCGCACCTGGTTGTCGATACCGGCGCCCAAAGCGCGGCCGTACTGGTATCTCGCGTCGTCGCCGCGCTGCGCGACCGCCCGCCCGGGACCCAGGCATGAGCGCGACCACCCTGCGGGTCGAGCTGGGCGAGCGCGCCTATCCCATTCACATCGGCCCGGGCCTGATGGACGACGCGCAGCTTTACGCGCCCCACGTGGCGGGTCGGCGCGCCGCCGTGGTGACCAACGACACGGTGGCACCCCTCTACGCCGCGCGGGTCGAGGCCGCGCTGGCGCGGGCGGGCGCCACGACGCTGCGCATCGTCCTTCCCGACGGCGAGGCCTACAAGGACTGGCAAAACCTCGACCGGATCTTCGCCGCGCTGCTCGAGGCGCGGGCCGATCGCCGTACGGTTCTGGTGGCGGTGGGCGGCGGAGTTGTCGGCGACATGGCGGGCTTCGCCGCGAGCGCTTACCAGCGCGGCGTCGCGCACCTGCAGGTTCCGACGACGCTCCTCGCCCAGGTCGATTCCTCGGTTGGCGGAAAAACCGCCATCAACCATCCGCTCGGCAAGAACATGATTGGCGCGTTTCACCAGCCCGGCGCCGTAATCGCCGACACCACGAGCCTTTCGACCTTGCCGCCGCGCGAGTACGCCTCAGGTCTCGCCGAGGTCGTGAAATACGGGGCGATAAGCGATGCCGGCTTCCTCGCCTGGATCGAGCAGGAAGCCGTCCGGCTGCTGGCGCGGGATCCGGGCGCGCTCAATCACGCCATTCGGCGTTCCTGCGAAATCAAGGCGCAGATCGTGGCTGCCGACGAGCATGAGCGCGGCGCGCGCGCGCTGCTGAACTTCGGCCACACCTTTGCCCACGCGATCGAGTCGGCGGCGGGCTATGGCAACTGGCTGCATGGCGAGGCGGTGGCTACGGGAATGGTACTGGCAGCGCGACTTTCCGCGAGACTCGGGCGAATTCCCCCGGTGCAGGCCGAGCGCCTTTCAGCGCTGCTGGTGCGACTCGGGCTGCCCGTCACGCCGCCGGCCTTTCCGGTTGCGACGTGGCTCGAGTTCATGGGCCGCGACAAGAAGAACGCGGGCGGGCAGGTCACGCTGATCCTCCTGGACGATCTGGGCCGGGCGTCGGTCACGCGGGACACCCCTGAGCGGGCCTTGCGGGAGCTGCTCGGAGCGCCCTAAGGCGCAGCCCCCGGTTCCGGCGGCTTGTCGAGCCTGCGCAGGAACACCGCCATTTCCTTCGCCGCCTGCTTGTCACCCTTGCGATCGGCGGCTTCAATGCCGCGACGATAGGCGTCGCGGGCCTCGTCGAGGGCGCCGGTCTCGCCGAGCGCGCGTCCCAGCAGTTTCCAGGCGGCGGAGTAGTCGGGGTCATGGGCGACCGCGGCGCGCAGGTGCGGGGCGGCGCGCGCCGGCTCGGCGCCATTGAGGTAATGCAGGCCAAGGCTGAAACGCAGCAGCGCGTTGTCCTTGCCCGCGGCGAGAAGGGCCTCGAAGCGTGCGGCGGGATTCATGGGGTCGGTGCCTTCACGGTATCATTTCCTCACAATCTCAGGAGGTCCTCCATGTTGCGAATGCTCCAGCTCGCGCTAGCGGCCATTGCGCTCACCGTCATCGCCCCGCTCGCCCAAGCCCAGAAGGAACGCGAAGTCGCCATCGGCCTGCAGGCCGCGATCACCTCGATCGA
>JANNKG010000390.1:0-7746 GCA_031396185.1 Burkholderiales bacterium
CGCAGAACAAGTACGTGTTCCTGCTGCGGGTCAACATCCTGCGGGATGATCATGATCCTGAACCTCGGCATCGGCCTCATCACCCCGCCCGTGGGTCCCACGCTCTTTACCGCCTGCGCGATCGGGAAGGTGACGATGGAGGAGTTGTCACGGGAGCTTTGGCCGTTCTACGGAGCCATGTGCGCCGCGCTCCTGATGGTGACCTACATCCCGGCGATATCGCTCTGGCTGCCGGGGTTGCTCAAGTGAGCCGCCGTCTCGTCGATCCCACGCGGCGCCGGTAACAAAGCGTCACCCTCGAGAAGCTCTGCCGGCGTAGGCTGCCCCGAAGATCCTCAGGGAAGCGCCATGCTCCAGCGTGTAGCCGGGTGGTTCGTCTTTCTCGCCGTAGCCCTCGCGGCCAACGCCGCGCCGACGACGGCAGTCTCGGACGTCCCCACGGCGCGCGGCAGCATCCGCATCGCGCACTACCGCCCCGACGTGCCGCTCGCCAACATTTACGTGATGTCCGGCGGCGACGGAGTCCTGCGACTGCAGCAGGACGGCTCCGGCACTACCGACCAATTTACTTTCAATCCCGTCATCCGCAGCCGGCAGCGATTGCTCGACGCCGGCTACTCGTTGATCCTCATCGATGCACCCTCGGACATGCTCGCGAGCCCGGGCATTCCGTTCGCCCACCGTGTCACGGCGGCACACTCCGCGGAGTTGCTCGACATCATCCGGTTGGTGCAGCAGAGGGACAACCTGCCCGCCTGGATGCTGGGCTTCAGCGCGGGCGGGCCTTCAGTGGCGAACGTGGCGATCGGTGCGCCGCGATCGACGCCCTTCGGGCTGATCCTGCTGTCGCCGAATACCGGAGTCGATCCACACCTGCTGTCGTTGAACCTCGAGACGATCCAGCGTCCCACGCTGCTGCTCACCCATGCGTCGGACACCTGCAGCGGCACATCGCCCGCCAACGCACCCGCCGTCATGTCCCGGTTGAGCGCGGCCGAAGCGCGGCGCCACACGAGCTTCACCGGCGGTTCGTCCGGCACGCGTGGCGGCGGTTGCGACAGCACCGGCTTTCACGGCCTCGGCGGATTGGACACGCAGTTCGTCGATGAGCTGGTGAATTGGATGCGACTCAACGCGAGCCTCGTCCAGGCCGCGAACTACCAGGGCCTGTGGTGGCGATCGCCCGCGGGAATGGAAAACGGCTGGGGCGTGAACGTCACGCACCAAGGCGAGATCCTGTTCGCGACCTGGTTCACCTACGACACCGATGGCACCGGCATGTGGCTGGTGATGCCGAGCAGCACCCGGACCGCCGAAGGGGTCTATTCAGGCGAGCTCTATCGAACCACAGGCCCCGCGTTCAGCGTGACTCCCTGGGCGGGCACCGTGGGTGCCACGGTGGTGGGCACCGCGACCTTTACCTTCACCGATTCGAACGACGGCACCTTCGCGTATGTGGTCAACGGCATTTCGCAATCGAAGCCGATCACGAAGCAGGTCTATTCCTCCGTGCCGGCCTGCATCGCCGGCGCTCCTCACACCGCATCGCCGAACTACCAGGCGCTGTGGTGGGCGTCCCCGCCCGGATCCGAATCGGGATGGGGCGTCAACGTCGCCCACCAAGGCGATATCCTCTTCGTGACCTGGTTCACTTACGGGGCAAGCGGCCGTGGCCAGTGGCTGGTCATGCCCGACGCCATGCGTACCGCGGCCGGCACCTATTCCGGCCCGATCTATCGAACCACGGGACCCGCGTTCAATGTGACTCCCTGGGCGGGAACGGTGGGGGTGACGCAAGTCGGTAGCGGAACCTTCACCTTCAGCGACGGGGAAAGCGGAATTTTTGCCTACACACTGGACGGGGTGTCGCAAGCCAAGCCGATTGCGCGGCAGATCTATTCGGCGCCGGTCACCGTCTGCCGCTGACCGCCGGTATTCCGGCGCTACCTCGGAGGCGGCGCAAAGAGGCTGTCGTCCAATGGGACGTTCACCTCCAGCCGTTTCAGCATCGCGCGCCATTTGCCGCCATCGCGAGTAACCCATGCGGGGTGCCGGATGCCCGCCTCCTCGAGCTCCCAAGGTCCGAAGATGGCGCCGGTCTCGTCGTCATGGGCGCCGTAGAGATACGGCTGGCCGCGGCGGTCGAGCGCGTACCAGGCGATGCGCGTGCCAGCCTCGTGCACCTCCAGGCGTCCTTCCCTGCCGACCGCGAGCTTCAATGCCGGGTCGCGCGCGGCGATGCGATGCAGCGTCCGGTAGATGTGCCCGGCATAGAACCGCCGGTCGACGGCAAGCGTTTCTGCGGAGACCGGCTCGATCGTCCCTTCCCGGGATAGCCGCCAATGCTTCTCGCCGTCGATCACGCGGATCAGGTGCAAATCCTTTCCGCGCGTCTCGATCCGCAACCTCGGCCGCGCGAAATCCATGGTGATGACGACGCGCAGCTCGGGCGGTTCGCCGTCCCAGTCCTGCCGGGAGTCGTTGACCGTGTTCCTGGTATTCGCCCAGGCTGCCCGGCTGCCGAGCGCGGAAAGCATGCGGTCCGCGAGGCGCTCGGCCTCGTTCGCCGAAGCCGATGCGGCTGCGGCAGTGGCGATCAGGAGAGTCGAAGTGGCAATCAGGCTTCTCGTCAGGGATGGATTCACGGCTATCTCCGGGAGTTGTCATCGAGGTTGCCTAGCGGCTCCGGGCGCCCTTGACGAACTCGAGCGAGGCCTGGAACAGCTCCAGATCCTGTTCGTAGTCGGCGGCCTCGGCGCGATCGATCTGTATCCATTCCTTCGAGCTCGCCATGCCGCCGGGCTGGAACGCAACCACGTTTCCCCTCGAGAAATGCAGTTCGTTCGCGGTGGCGGCCGGCAGGCGCAGTCCGACGCCGTTGCCGCTGATGCAGGCAAACATCCTGTCGCTGACAAAATAGGCGTCGAGGCCGTTGATTTTTCTTCCACTGACGCCGGGGAGCTTGAGAAGCACCGCGTCGATCTGTGCCTTGCGGGCGGATTTGGGTATTTCGGCTTTCACGGGGACGAGGGTCGTTGGCGGGACAGGACGATTGAATCATAAACGCCAAATGCGGGCGACTTGACGGGCGTCAAAGACGCCGCGCGCCACAGGAATAATCTGGTTTCAACGGGCACGCTTCGCGGCACGTCATCAAAGCGGGAAAGGGCCACTCGCCCAACGAGTCCCCCACGGATCCCGTACCGCGAAACCGCCCGTTTTCCGCATTCCTGCCGGTGGAGCGCCCGCATTCGCCGAGGTGTTTGCCGCAACGCGCTACGGCGCCGCCTCTTCCGGATCGAAATCGAGCTCCACCTTGGCGCCCATCGGATCGTGGCAGAAGATCTGCCAGATTCGCGTGCCCGACTGCTGGCGAAGAACGTGCTTCACGCCGCTTTGTTTTAGACGCGCGACCGTGCCCTTGAGGTCGGTGGCGCTGAAAGCCATGTGGTCGATCACCCCGGCGCGATCCTGGGGGAGCGGGGCCGCCGAAACATGCAGGATCGGCCGGCCGCCCGCATAAAGCCATGCGCCGTCGAAGCCCAGGTCGGGCCGGTCGCCCTCGGTGAGCCCGATCACGTCGACATAGAAGCGGCGCGTCGCCTCGATGTCGTCGGTGAGCACGTTGAAGTGGTTCATTCCATTGATGCTCATGCGCTCTCCTTGATCGTGATGCGCCACAGCGTGCGCGGATCGCCCGGGTCGGTGAGCGGCGCCTTGTGCAGCAGCTGGGCATTGTCCCAGACGATCACGTCGCCCACCTGATACTCGTAGGTGTAGCGGTATCCGGGTTGGGTCGCATGCTTTTTGAGGCTGTCGAGCAGTGCGACCGCGGCGCCGTCGTCCATCCCCTCGATCGCGAACGAGCTGCCCGAAACGGCGTAGAGCGCCTTGCGGCCCGTGCGGGGATGGGGCCGGGCGATGCGGTGGCGCACCCACGTGACTTTCTTCTTCTGCTCCGCGTTCAGGTAGGAAGCCGCCGTGCGCGAGGCCTCGTCCGTGTCGTCGCGGTTGCCGTAATGGTGGCGCGCGACCAGCGGCTCGACGAGGCGCTTCGTCTCGTCGGGCAGCTCCTCGTACGCGCGGGTCTGGCTGGCGAAGGTCGTGCCGCCGAGGGCACGCGGCACCTGGAGCGCATGGAGGATGGTGCAGCGCGCGGGCACATCGAGGTACGAGTAGTCGGTGTGGAAATACGAACCCGCATCGGCGAGCCCCGTCGGCACGCCGTCGCGAACCACGTTTGAGAGCACCAGGATGTTTGGGTCGTCGGGGTGGTGAAAGGTGTCGATCACATGCGGCTCAGGCAACCCCCAGTGGCGCCCGAACGCGACGAACTGGGCGGGGTCGAGCCGTTGCTCCGGAAAGACGATGAAGCCGTGGCCATGCAGGGCGTCTTCGATTCGTGCGAACGCCCCGGCCTCGAGGGGCCGTGACAGGTCAATGCCGGAAATGCGGGCGCCGAGGACCGGCGAGAGGGGATCGATGCGCAACACCGCCTGCGCCGTGTCGCGGCTCACAATCCCGCGGCGAGGAATCCGCCGTCGACGCAGACCGTCTCCCCGGTCACATATGCCGACGCGGCGGACGCGAGAAAAATCGCCGCTCCGGCGAGATCGGTGGTCTCGCCGAAACGTCCCATGGGTGTTCGGGCGAGTGCGAGCGCCTTGCGCTCGGCCGACATCTTGTCGCGGTTCATGTCGGTCATGACGAATCCCGGGGCGATCGCGTTCACGCGCACGCCTCGCCCCGCCCATTCGGCGGCGAGCGTCTCGGTAAGGCTCACCACGCCCGCCTTGCTGATTGCGTAAAGCGCGCTCCGCTTCCAGCCGCGAAACGAGGCGAGCGAAGCGATGTTGATGATGGCCCCGCCTCCGCGTTCCAGCATGTGGCGCCCGACCTCGGTGCAGGCGAAGAACACGCTCTTCAGGTCGGTGCCGATGACCTCGTCCCAATCCTCGGCCGTGAACTCCTCGGCCGGCTTGAGCGTGGTCATCCCCTGGGAGTTGACCAGGATATCGATGCGGCCGTGATCGTCGAGCACGGTCCCGACGAGCGTGCGAAGCTCGGCCAACTCGCACACATCGGCGCCGTAGCCGTGCGCATCGCCCAGCGACTTCAATTCCGCGACCGCGCGTCCGAGCTTTCCGGCGTCGCGCCCGGCCACGATCACCCGGGCGCCGGATTGGGCGAAGCCCGCCGCGATCGCCTTGCCGATGCCGCTGGTGCCGCCGATGACCAGCGCGTTCTGGCCGTCGAGGCGGAATGCGCCGGTCATTGGATCCCCGCCGGAGCCTGCCCCCGAGCGCAGTTGTCGGGGGCGGGGATGACGCGGGATACGAATCGCATGCGCTCCGGGCCGCGCGTCACTTGAGCAGCTCCGGCGCGATGAGCCGGGGCAGGATGAGCGGGATCTCGGGAAAGATGATGATCGCGGCCAGCATCAGGAGCATCGGCACCAGCATGATCAGGGTGTCCTTGAGCGCGAACCGGATCGGCACCTTTGCAACCGAGCACGCGATCATCAAACACAGGCCGTAGGGCGGCGTCACCAGGCCGAAGGCCAGGGCCACGATGCCGACGATGGCGAAATGGATCGGATGCATGCCGACCGACTGGGCCAGCGGCTGCAGGATGGTGCCGAAGATGATGATCGCGGGGATGGCGTCGAGGAAGCAGCCCACCACCAGGAACACGCCTGCGATGAAGAACCCGGCCTGGGTGATGCCCATGCCCCAGGTGGAGACGTTCTCGAGGAGCGCCCTGGGGATCTGGTAATAGGCGAGCAGCCAGCCGAAGGCCGAGGCCGTGCCCACGCAGAAAAGCGCGATTGCCGACAGCCGGCCGGTATCCACGAACGCCTGGTAGAGGTTCCCCAGGTTCAACTCCCGATAGATGAACACCGAGAGCAGGATGGTATAGAGCACCGCGATGCAGGCCGATTCCGTGGGCGTGAACCATCCCAGGAGAACGCCGCCCACGATGATGAAGGCCGTGGCGAGCGCCGGCAGCGAGATCCAGCCGGCGTAGAGGAACTCCTTCAGCGTGGCGCGCGGGTACACCGGGTAGTTACGGATCTTCGCGTACACGTGCACCGTCACCATCTGCGCGGCTGCGATCAGGAGCCCCGGCAGGAAGCCCGCGAGGTACATGGCGCCGATCGAGGTCGAGATGACGCCGCCCCACACGATCATCAGGATCGAAGGCGGGATGATGACCGCCAGCACCGCGGATACCGCGGTGATCGCGATCGAGAACGACAGCCCGTAGCCCTCCTTCACCTGCGCCTCGATGAAGACCTTGCTCTGGCTCGCCGCGTCCGCGGTGGACGAGCCCGAGATGCCGGCGAAGAACACGGAGAGCACGACGTTGATCTGGGCCAGCGCGCCCGGAAAGTTGCCGACCATGGCGCGCGACAGCCGCACCAGCCGGCTGGTCACCCCGCCGCAATTCATCAGGTTCGCCGTCAGGAGATAGAACGGGACGGCCAGCAGGATGAAGGAGTTGTAGGCCTTGAAGGTCTCGTTGAAAAGCATCATCGGTGAGAGCCGGGGCTCGACCACCAGCAGCGGCAGGCATGCGAGCCCGAGCGCGAAGGCCACCGGAACGCGAAGGGCCAGGAAAAAGAAGAAGCCGCCGAAGAGGAACATCGCCGCCATGCCGGGGGACAGCGCGGCGGAAGTCACCGGCCGTCCCTCCCGGCGAGCACGCGGAAGTTGCGCACGAACGACTCCCCGAGAAACAGCAGCCAGGTGGCGCCCGCCAGCGGCCAGGCGATGAAGATGAAGGTCATGGGCAGCTCGGCGAGCTCGGAGTGCTGGTCCCAGCCGAAGCGCACGAACTGTATCCCCCACCAGACGAACACCAGGGCGAACGCGAGGGTGCAGAGGTCGGCGGCGATCTGCAGGGCCGCGGTGGGCCGCGGCGCCATCTCCGGCACGAAGTCCACGATGAAATGCGTGCCCTCGCGCACGGCGATCATGGCCCCCAGCATGATCATCCAGATGAACAGGAAGCGCGACAGCTCCTCGGTCCAGATCCACGAGGGGATGAGCGCCGTGTAGCGCGAGACGATCTGCAGCGTGACCGGGACGATGAGGATCGCCACGGTGGCCGCCATCAGCCACGTGAGCAGCCGATGGTAGCCGTCGAGGAACTTCTTCAAGTGCCGTCTACCGGACGGCGTTGATCTTCTGGAAGATCGCCTCGGCGCCGATTTCCTTCGCGTAGGCTTCCATCACCGGGGCCGACAGTTTCTTCATCTGCGCCCGGTCGGCGAACGCGACGCGCTTCAGCTTGCCGGCCTTCTCCATCGCATCGAGCTTCATCGCGTCTTCCGACGATTCGATCTGCCGGCCATAGGCGCCGGCTTCCTTGCCCGCCTTGAGGATCGCCGCCTGCAGGTCGGCCGGCAAGCCCTTGAAGGTCTTGCCCGAGAAGCACAGCGGCCGGATGGTGATGGCGTGCTGGGTCATGGAAAGGTTCGGCGCGACCTCGAAAAACTTCATCTGCTCCACGCCTGCAGCCTCGTTCTCGCCCGCGGCGATGACGCCGTTCTGGATCGCGTTGTACACCTCGTTGTACGCGATCAACGAAGGCGACATGCCGATCGCGGCGAAGGTCTTGCTCCAGATCGGCGCGCCCTGCACCCGCACCTTGAGGTTCTTCATCTCGGCCAGGTTCTTCACCGGCTTGTTCACGAAGATGTTGCGCGTGCCGCCGCCCGCATAGCCGATCAGCATTACCTCG
>JANNKG010000512.1:0-8831 GCA_031396185.1 Burkholderiales bacterium
GGCCTTGTTGGGTCTTTGACATGGTGTTGAGCACGTCTCGAGGCGGGCCAACTTCAATCTCCAGCTACAGCTGGGCGGCGGGCACAAGCATGTCCGCCCCAGCAGTTGCAGCGGTGGCTGCACTCATCAAGCACCGTCACCGCGGCGCAACGCCTTCCCAGCTCAAGACCAAGCTCGCGCAGAGTGCCGACGACGAAGGCAAGAATGGCCAGGACAACTTCTATGGCCGTGGCTATGTGAACGCGCGCAGGGCAGTGACTCAATAACAAAATCAACAAGGCGCACTGAAAAGGGAGGCTTCGGCCTCCCTTTTTTTCGTGGTGAATCCTGGCGGCTAGATCGCCCCCGACTTCTTCAGCACCTTCTCCACCGCTGCGGCGATCCGCGCATACCCCGCGCCATTGGGATGCACCATGTCCGACTTGAGGGCGTTGTCGAACAGCACGGTGCGAATCACGCCTTCCTCGAATGGCACGCCCAGCTCGGTCGCCATCTCGCCGTAGAACGCGGGGATTGAAGGCGGCAGTCCCGGTTTCGGCGTCGCAAGCAGCACCACCGAGATGCCCTTGGAGCGCGCGAGGCGGATCATCTCGCGCACATTCGAGGCGGCCTTTGCATCGTCGAGGCGGCGCAGGAAGTCGTTGCCGCCGTGGCACAGGATCAGCAGCTTGGGCTTCACTTCGTCGAGCACCTCGGGGAGGCGTTCGAGCCCCTGCTCGCTGGTCTCGCCGGGCACCCCGGCATTGACGACCTTGCGGCCAATGCGCCGCTCGAGTTCGGCCGGATAGGATTCCGCGCGGCCGGCGCCAGTGCCAAAGGTGAGGCTGTCGCCAAACGCGAGGACGACCGCGTTGCTGTCGAGTTTTTCGAGCTTGGTCCTGGAGCCACCACATCCGCCCACGACGAGCGCGCAGAGCAGCAGGATCGGAAGTGTCTTCATGGGCCGGGATTCTAACGCGCCCGGAAAGGGCCCGGCCCTACTCCTTCAGCAGGGTGTAGGGATTCACCGCCCGGCCCTTCCACCACTTCTTGTCCTCACCCAGCTCGAAGATGGTGAAATGCAAGTGCGGCGCATGGGGGGGAGCGTTTCCGGTGCTGCCGACGAAGCCCACCAGGTCACCACGCTTCAGCATCATTCCTTCCGCGAGGCCCTGCGCGTACGAATCGAGGTGCGCATAGTAGTAGATGTATTTCTCGTCCCGATCGAACTGGTAAACCGTGATGCCGCCGGCGGCGCTGCGAAAGAGCTTTGCGACTCGCCCATCGTCCACAGCCACCACCTGCGCGCCACGCGGCGCCATGATGTCGAGCGCTTCGTGCTTGCGCTTTCCGCGGCCCTCGTCGAAATTGTCGCGCAGGTTGGCGGGGTTGAAACCCTTCACCGGGAATGCAAGCTTTCGCCTTGAAAGGGCAGCTGGAGGCTTTTCCGATTCGACGCTCGTCTTCACCGGAACGATCGCCTGCGCGGGCGCCTTCGCGGGCGCAACGTCCGTCGCAACCACCACCGAAGTGGTCGGAGGAGCGCGCAGCATGTCCATCACCGTGATGAAGGTCACGACCACGAGCGTCGACACGGCAAGCACCAGGCCCGCTTGCTTCTCGGGCGACACCGCTAGTTCTCGACGTTGACCGGGATGCCCGGGGCGGCCAGCGCCGAGAGCTTGAGGGCGTCCCAGTTGGTGAAGTGGATGCAGCCGTGGGTCTCGCGCCGCCCAACGAGCTCGGGCCGTGGCGTGCCGTGCAGCCCGTAGTGGGGCTTGCTCAGTGCCATCCACACGACCCCAACCGGGTTGTTGGGCCCCGGGGCGATCTCGATCTTGGTATGGTGCTTTTTCGCGTCCCACATAAGCGCAGGATTGTATGTGAAGACCGGATCCTTCACCTCGCTCACGATCTTGAGCTTGCCCACCGGAAGTTCGTCGCGCTTACCGCCCACGCTGATGGGAAACTGGGCGAGCAAGCGGCCTTCGCGATCGAACGCCTGCATCACGCGCTTTTTCTTATAGAGGGTGATCGAGGCGGCTTTAACTGGCGCCTTGGAGGGCGCGGACACGTCGGGCACCATGATCTCGTCACCCGCCTCGAAGCGCTTGCCGGGGTTCAGCTCCCGCAGGAACCGTGGGCTGGTATGGAATTTCTCGGACAGAGCCTCGACGACATTTTCATACCCGAGGCGCTTGAGGCTGCCGCGCTCCATGATGTCCGCCGGGATTTTCACGAAGGGGCCGGCGGCGTCCTGTTCGGTGACGGTATACGCGGTAAGCACGTGATCGTCGTCGCCTCGCAAGGCTTTCCAGGTTTCCGCATCGATGCGGCCGCTCGCCGTCAGGCCTTTCGACGTCTGGAACCCGGCGACGGCTTTCAACATGTTTTCTCCGAACCCGCCGTCGATCTCGCCGGGAGAAAACCACGCGCGATCCAGCAGCACCTGCGCGCGCGCCACGGACGCACCTTTGGCGCCGCGTGACAGGTTCGGGGCCTTTGATGCGTCTTTCATCGCCGCCACATTGAAACTCGCCGCCGCGTTCGCGAGGAACGGGGCGGCGAGAAGGGCCAGAACTGCGAGGCCCGGCCCGAAGAGGGCCGTCATGATCAATACCTGATGATGCGGTCGTCGGGCATCTGGTTGGTCAGGTCGCGTTCGGTATTCGGCGCGATGCCAATGATGCGCGGCTCCTGCTTGGAGTTACGCCGGCGCGTCTCGCGCGCCTGGGCGTCGCGGGTCGTCTGGTCGAGCAGGGGCGTCGCGGACCTCGCCGAAGAAGGCTGCTGGATCACGACGGTCTGCTGGCTCGGGTTGCCGGCCATCGTCGTCGTGTCTCCCGGGGCCGCCAGGGAACCAACGCCGCCGATGAAATTCCCGGGAACCGCGTTGAAGCCCTGGTTGTTGTTGCCGTTACCTTGATTGTTGTTGCCCTGGTTGTCGGTGCCCGGATTGTTGGTGCCTTGGGGTCCGAAAGTACCGCCCGGCTCAAACGATCCGGGACGCGTCGTCGCGGAATCCACCGTCGTCTGGTTAGTGCCCATGGCGCTGCCGCTGCTGCCGGCCGACTGGTTGGGTGTCGAGGGGGCGGCGGCGCGCGAAGCATCCCGTACGCCAGGGGTGGGCGTCGTGCTGCTGGTTGTCGTGTTGCCCGAAGTCGTATTGGAGCTGGTGTTCGCGGTGCAGGAGCTTCCGCCCGTGCCAGCGCAACTACCGGAAGAGTTCGGTGAAGCTGCCGGGGTTGCCGGGGTGGAATTTGTACCGGTGGTCGTCGCGATGCCCGACGGGGCCACTGGCGGGGTGCCGCCCGTGGTTTGGGCCAGGGCAACAGGGCCTGACAGGGCGATTGCAACCGCCGCGGCCAAGTGAATGGGATTGAACTTCAGCATGGGATTCTCCTTTACCGATCGTTGAAGAGTTCGATCGGCTACACCGCCATCAAGTTGCGTGCCGACCGTAGTCTGGTCGGCGTTCGACTTCAGTCGTCGAATTCCATCGGCCAATCGCCAAGCGCGACGCCGGGATCGCGATTCTCGTCGTCCGAGGTCCAGCGCGGGTGGCCCCACGCCTCATGCTCGGATACGGCGATGCCGTCCTCGTCGATCTCGAGGATCGGGGGAAGCTTGGCACGACGCAGTTCGGTACGGGCTTTCATGGCAGTTCGCTCTTGGAGTGGTTGCGCTAGGTTCTGAATTTAGCCCCCCAGGAGAGCGCCCACCAGTAAACAAGGCGGGAAAACGCGTAGGACGAAGGCTACTTGTGACGTCGGAGGCGTTTGTCGGACGCCTCAAAGCATCACGATGGCGACGGCAAGCACGGCTGCGAAACCGTAAGTGGCTGCGAGGATCAGGGTCCCCCGGTCGATGTGGCGTCGGGCCTTCGCGACCGGCACGGTCCAGCCCTCCCGCGAGCGGGTTCCGTCGTCGCGAGGAACTACCGACAGCCGCTCGAGGCCCGCGGCGGAGTCGAAGTGCCGAGACGCCCGGAGCTCGAGGCGGTCATCGGCGAGCGGCATCGTTGCGGCGTCGTGGGGCAAGGTATCGCCGGCACTCGCGCGCTCGCGGATCGCCGCTTCGGCCTCCCGTACCTCGGGCAGGCAGCGGCGAAGGTCGGCGGCGAACTCCGCGGCGTTCGCATAGCGCTCGTCGGGCTTCTTCTTGAGCGCGCGGGCGATGATGTAATCGACCACCACGGGCAGCCCCGGGCGCCGCTCGCTGGGAGCCTTGGCGGGCATGTTGACCACCCAGAACAGCACTTGCGAGAGCTCCGTAGAGTCGAACGGCTTGATTCCCGTGAGCATTTCATAAAGCACAACGCCCAGCGAAAAGATGTCGGCGCGCCCATCCACCGGGCTGCCGGAGATCTGCTCGGGCGACATGTACTGCGGCGACCCGAGGAGCACGCCGGTCTGGGTCTTGACCATGGGTTGCTGCAAGCGGGCGATGCCGAAATCCATCACCTTCACACGCCCGTCGCGAAGCACCATGATGTTCCCCGGCTTGATGTCGCGATGGATCACCCCGCGCTCGTGCGCGTAGGCGAGCCCGTCGGCCACCAGCGCCGCGAGGTCGATCGCTTGCGAGGGGGTGAGCTTTCCCTCCCGAATCAGCTCGCGCAGCTCCTGGCCCTCCACCAGCTCCATGGCGATGAAGGCGATGTCGCCCTCGCGGCCGACGTCGTAGATGGTGATGATCGACGGGTGGCTCACGCCCCCGGCGGCACGCGCCTCCTGGCGGAAGCGCGCCTCGTGGGCATTGCGCTCCAGCTCCCCGCCGGTGAGGGAGATCATCTTGATCGCGACTTTGCGATCGAGCTCGGTGTCCTGCGCGAGGTACACGATCCCCATCGCCCCGCGCCCGAGCTCCTTGATGACCTGGTAGCGGCCGAACTTCTCCGGGACGCCTCCGGCCGGCGTCACGAGCCGAAGCGCTTCTTGAAATCGCGCAAGCGATCGGGCTTGGCGGGGGCCGGAGGGGGAAAGGTGTGCGTGAGCGTGCGGCGCTGCCCAGGCTGCAAATCGACGTCCACCTCGTAGGGCTTGGCGCCGGGGCTGCGCACCACGACGCGATGTTTGCCCGGGGCAATCTCGAATTGCGTGAGGGGCGGAATTCGGCCCATCGAGTTGCCGTCCACGAACACCTCCCCGCGAGGCTTGACCTCGAGCACGACGATCGCCGGGCGCGATCGGAAGAGCGGCTGGTAAATGTCGCGGCCCAGGACGCCCAGCAGCAGGATCATGATCGCGCCACCGAGAGCAAACACCGCGAGCTTGCGCTGGCGCATCGCGCGCTGCTGCGTATCGGGCGTGTAGAAGGCATGCACGCGCACGCGCGTGTCGGTGAATTCACCGGCTCGCACCAGGTCGCCGGCGCGCTCGGGCGAGCTCGCCTCCAGCGCACGGGTGAAGGTCTCGGTGACCAGCACCTGCTCGCGCGTTGCGAATCGGGCGGCGGACGCCGCTCCCGACAGGCCGTCCCCGAACACGCGCGCATCCGGGCTGTTGGAGGAAAGGGCGAGCGGGCCATAGCTGAGCCCGGCTAGCATCGGCATGCCGTCAGGTGCCGAGTGCAGTGCAAGCGTCAAGTCCATGGCGCGTCCCGGCTCGCCGAAGAACACCACGGCAACCCCTTCCTCGGCATCGAGGACCACGCGATCTGCGGGGTTCAGGGCGGCGAGTCGCGCGCGGACGCGAGCCTCCAGGTCCTCCTTGTGCGCAGCCTGGTCCGTGACCGAAAGCGACTCGAAGTCCGGAATGCGGAGAAAAGCAACGCTGGCGTGTACCGGGTGTGCGGCGACGGTGCTCATGAACCCGCTATTGTAAACGGGCCCCGCTGTAGGCTTCCGCCTACCCCGCGTCCCTCCGCGTTCCTACTGTCATGGGACCGCGTTGCGCGGAGACTCAGCCGATGAACTCCTGGATGATGGAACTCAATCGTGCGAAGACCGAGGCCGAGGTCGTCGCGACTACCAGGGATTACGTTTCACTTTGGGCACCGCCGGAGTTGGCGCCCCTGCCCGAAGACTGCCGCCACATCCGCATCGACACCGATGCGGACATTGCGCGCTGGCGCGACAAGCTCGCCGAAGGCTACGCGCGTGCGCGCGCCGGCGACAATTCAGCGCGGCTCCAGGATTTGGTGAGCCTGGTGGCGCGTGCCAGCGACCGCCTTGGCGAGATTCGCGCTGCCCGCTGAGCAGGGCTCTTGCTGAACAGGGGATAGCCGGGAAGATTCATGGGGGCACCTGGTCCTTCCTAGTCGCGACTCTCGGAACCTTCAACCTGATCGCTATCGAGCGGCGCACCCTGCGCGCCGGAGCCATTTTGCTGCAGGTGCGTGGCCTCGCGGAGGACCCAGCGAAACCCGGGGCCCACCGAATGCTCGCGCACCCACACGTGGAATGGCAGGTCGACGTCGGCGAAGAAGTGTTCGTTCATGGCCGAGACTTTATCCCCCTCCCTGGCGCGAAAGTATCGGCGCACCCCGGAGAACGATGTAGGAGTGAGACGGCAATTGTCGTCATGCCCCGTGACCAGACGATGACGTAGGAAAAGACGCTGCGCCAGTGGGCTCAGCAACCATTTGGCGGCGCAGGCCTCGAAAGACCATGAGAAATCGCAATCCCAAGGGTCTGTGGGACGAAGTGCGCGCCTTCATGGGCTGGGTCGAGGAAGACGACGATGAAGGCGAGCAGGCGCAGGATCCGGCGTTGCTCTTCCACCTGCTCTTTACCGTCCCCCTGGTGTTCACCGTGTTCGCCATGATGCGTCGGATGGTCGCGCCATGACCCGTCTTCGCCAAATTGCCCGATACGTCACCGAAACGCTCAAGGGGTGGCAGGCCGACAACTGCATGAGCATGGGCGCGGCGCTCGCGTTCTATTCGCTCCTGTCGATGGCGCCCTTGCTGGTGCTGGTGATCTCACTTGCGGGGCTCATCGTCGGACGCGACGAAGCCCAGGCACTCCTCATGACGCAGATCTCGGGGCTTCTGGGAGAGACCGGTGCCGAAGGGGTGCGCTCGCTGCTCGACTCGGCGGGCGACGACAAGGAAGGGATTTTCCAGACCCTCATCAGCGGCTTCCTGCTGCTGATCGGGGCGACTACGGTCTTCGGCGAGCTGCAGGACGACCTGGACCGCATCTGGAAATGCCAGGCACCGAAGGCCGCCGGCCTCTGGGGGCAGGTACGCAAGCGGCTGCTGTCGTTCGGCCTGATCGTGGTGATCGGCTTCCTGTTGCTGGTCTCCCTGGTAGTGAGTGCCGCCGTCTCGTACATGGGCGGCGCCTGGTTCGGCGGCAGCGAGGCCGTGGCTCGCGTGCTCGAGCTGGCCGGCTCGCTCGTGGTGATGACGGGCCTCTTTGCGATGACGTTCAAGATACTGCCGAGCCGGCGGATACCCTGGCGCGACGTGCTGCTGGGCTCCTTCATCACCGCGGTCCTCTTCACCGTAGGCAAGTACCTCATCGGCCTTTACATCGGCAAGAGCGCCGTCGCCTCCGACTTCGGGGCCGCCGGAACGTTGGTGGTCGTGATCATGTGGGTGTACTACTCGTCGCAGATCTTCTTCCTGGGTGCGGAGTTCACGCGCGTTTTTTCCCTCCATCACGGCTCCGCGAGCATGGAAGCCGCCAACTCCGATTACGCCGTCGTCGAGGCTTCGATCGTCGAGCGCGCGCGGCGGATCGTGAAAGGCCAGGACCCGGTGCTCGTGAGCGCGGGCGTGAAGGTCCCCTGAGCATGCTTCGCGCGATCGACCTCCCGGACCTCGCCCGTCGGTCGATAAAATCGTGGGTCGCGGACAACGCCCCGACCATGGGCGCGGCGCTGGCGTTCTACACCCTGCTGTCCCTCGCCCCCTTGCTACTGGTGGCCCTCGGGCTCGCCGGCTACTTTGTCGGCCGCGACGCGGCGCACGACGCCCTCATCGCGCAGGTCGCCCTGCTGCTTGGCGACCATGCCGCGATGGGAATCGAGGGCCTGCTGGACATGGCGGGCACCCGGGGGGAAGGAGTGACGCCCGCCCTGGTGGGAGCGGTGACGATGCTCATCGGTGCGACCACCGTGTTTGCCGAGCTGCGCTCCGACCTCGACCGCATCTGGCGCAATGACGCCGACGACGACCGGGGATTCGTGCGGCACTTGGCCGCGCGCGCCGGCGCCTTCGCGATGGTTGCCATCGTCGGCTTGCTGCTGGTGGTCTCGATGCTCGCGAGTACTTTCCTCGCCGCGATGGGATCGCGCTGGTTCGCCGGCTCGGCCCTGACTCCCCATGCGATCGAGTTCGCGATTTCCTTTGGGGTGATCACGCTGCTGTTCGCCGCCATCTTCAAGATCCTTCCCAGCCGGCGCGTGGCGTGGGGGGATGTCTGGGTCGGCGCGGCCGTGACCTCCATGCTCTTCTGGGTCGGCAAATTCCTGATCGCGCTCTACATCAGCCGCGCGGCGATCGACTCCACCTTCGGCGCGGCCGGCGCCCTGGTGGTCGTGATCGTGTGGGTTTACTACTCGGCGCAGGTGTTTTTCCTTGGCGCGGAATTCACCAGGGAATACTCCCTCCTGCACGGCTCGCGACAGGCCGACCGCCGCGGCCGCCGCCTGGCTGACATGAACGGCAAGTACGAGGACCTGATCGAGCGCGTCGCCCGCATCACCACGGGCCGGCGAGATCCCCTCTTCGGCAAGTAGGCGGGTCTACTTCAGGGCTTTGAAGCGCAGGCGGTGGGGAGCGGCAGCCTCGTCGCCGAGGCGCTCGTGCTTGTCTTCCTCGTACTCGTGGTAGTTGCCGGGATAGAGGACCCACTGGGAGTCGCCTTCGGCAGCGAGGATGTGGGTGCAGATGCGATCGAG
>JANNKG010000555.1:0-4293 GCA_031396185.1 Burkholderiales bacterium
GCTGCGCGGAGGGGCCTGTCGTCGTGGTCTACCCCGAAGAGGTCTGGTACACCTACGTGGACCAGCACGACATCGACGAGATCATCGACGAGCACCTGGTGAACGGCCGCGTGGTCGAGCGACTGCGGATCTGAGATGGCAGCTGTGAGTACCCGGACGCTGGTCGACGGCGCCGCGGGCCCGAGCGAGGTGTCCGCCAGCCTGCCGGATGCCGCCCGCGCGGTCGCGGTGATCGCGCACCCGCACCCGCTCTTCGGCGGCACCATGGACAACAAGGTCGTGACCACAGTCGCCCGGGCGTTCACCGATGCCGGCATCGCGACTTATCGCTTCAACTTCCGCGGCGTAGGTGCTACGGCTGGCGCGCACGATGAGGGTCGCGGCGAAGCCG
The DNA here is from genome assembly GCA_031396185.1 of Burkholderiales bacterium. Taxonomy (GTDB): domain Bacteria; phylum Pseudomonadota; class Gammaproteobacteria; order Burkholderiales; family Usitatibacteraceae; genus Usitatibacter. The sequence continues at coordinate 392 of JANNKG010000555.1, forward strand.
ACGACATGCTCCGGGTGATCGAGCACGCGCGCGCGGCCGCGGGAGCCGCACCCCTTTACCTCGCGGGATTCTCCTTTGGCGGTGCGGTCGCCACCCGCGCGAGCGAACGCGCGGACTTTACCCGGCTGGTCCTCGTGGCGCCAGGCTTCCGCCGCATCGCCGCGCACGGCATGGGCGAGGCGCCCGACCCCCACGATCCGAACCTGGGCTCCCCCGGACGGCACACCGCCGCGAACACCGTGATCGTTCACGGCGATCTCGACGAGACCGTGCCGCTGTCGGACTCGATCGGCTGGGCCGCGCCGCGCGAGGTGCCGGTGGTCGTGGTCCCCGGCGGGGAGCACTTCTTCCACCGCAAGCTGCACGTGTTGCGCGAGATCGTCGCGCGTTGGATCCGGTGACGATCCTCGTCGCGCGCGGCATTCGCAAGTCGTATGGGGGCCGCGAGGTCGTGGCCGGCATCGATCTCGAGCTCGCCCGCGGCGAGTGTTATGGACTGCTCGGCCCCAACGGCGCGGGCAAGACCACGACACTGCGGATGTTGCTCGGACTCGTGACACCCGACGCGGGCGAGATCACCTTGCTCGGGCACCCGGTGCCCAAGGCGGCGCGCGAGGGCCGCATCCGCGTGGGCGTGGTGCCGCAGATCGACAACCTCGACCCCGACTTCACCGTGCGCGAAAACCTCGTGGTCTATGGACGCTATTTCGGACTGCGCGAAGCCCAGATGGCCGAGCGCATCCCGCGATTGCTCGAATTCGCCGCCCTGGAGTCCCGCGCCACGAGCCGCATCCAGGATCTCTCCGGCGGCATGAAGCGCCGCCTCGTGCTCGCGCGTGCCCTGGTGAACGACCCCGACCTCATCTTCCTCGATGAGCCGACGACCGGCCTCGATCCCCAGGCGCGCCACCAGATGTGGGAGAAGCTGCGGGTGCTGCTGCGCCAGGGCAAGACGATCCTCCTCACCACGCATTTCATGGACGAGGCCGAGCGCCTCTGCGACCGGCTGAAGATCATCGACCACGGGCGCACGCTCGCCGAGGGCGAGCCGCGTGCGCTCATCGCCGAGCACATCGAGCCCGAAGTCGTCGAGGTGTACGGGGAGGGCGTGGAGTCGTGGTTCGCGAGCCACGGCAAGTCGTTGTCCGATCGCGCGGAGCTGCACGGCGAGACGGCGTTCTGCTACCTCCGCGATGCCACCGCAGCCGTCGAGAACCTGCGCGCGGCGAAAACCCTGCGTTTCCTCCATCGCCGCGCGAACCTCGAGGACCTGTTCCTCAAGCTCACCGGCCGGGAGATGCGCGAATGATGCAGATTTCGTGGGCCTGGGTGGCGGTGTGGCGCCGCAACTATCTCGTCTGGAAGAAGCTCGCCGCCGAGAGCGTGCTCGGCAACATCGTCGAGCCGCTCTTCTACCGGGTGGGCTTCGGCATGGGCTTCGGCGCGATGGTGCCCGAGGTGGAGGGCGTCAAGTACATCGCATTCCTTGCGGGCGGCACCATCTGCTACTCGACCATGCTCGCGGCGTCATTCGAGGCGCTCTACTCGGGATTTGCGCGCATGCACGTGCAGCGGACCTGGGAGGGCATCCTCAACGCGCCCGTGAGCCTCGAGGACGTGGTGTTTGCCGAATGGGTGTGGGCGGCCTCGAAGAGCTTCCTGTCGGGCACCGCGGTGCTGATCGTGGCCTTCGCACTCGGCTTGGGCCAGTCGTGGACGATGCTCCTCATCCTGCCGCTCGCGTTCCTCATCGGCCTCACCTTCGCCGGCATGGGCCTCATCATGACGGCGATGGCGAAGTCCTACGACTTTTTCATGTACTGGTTCACGCTGGCGTTGACGCCGATGATGCTGCTCTGCGGCGTGTTCTATCCGCTCGCCAACATGCCAGGATGGCTGCAGGCGATTGCCAACGTACTGCCGCTCACCCATGCGATCGCGATCGGTCGCCCGTTGCTCCTGGGCCGCTGGCCCGAGGCACCGCTCCTCAATGTCGCAGTGCTCGCGGCCTACGGAAGCGCCGGGTTCCTGATTGCTCTCGCCATGTTCCGCAGGCGGCTGGTGAGCTGACCGATGAACAAGTCCGACATGGGAGGCTGGAGCTGGGCGAAGATCGGCAATAGCGCTGCAGCGAAGGCCGCCGCCGTGGCATTCATCGGGATCGGGGCGCTGTGGGCGTATTTCTCGGGGGACGAAGTCTCCACCGCCCAGGAGTCATCGGAACACGTTCGCGGCCCGCTCCAGCTGGTCACCTCGTTGCAGGGCGCGCGGCTCGGCCAGACGCTCGCCCAGCTGGCCTCCACCCATGGGCCGTTCGAAAAGCAACCGGTCCGGCCGGAGGTGGTGAGGAAATACGCCGGCGAAGAGGAGTATCTGCAGAAACGCGGACCGCTGCGGCTGGTGGTCCGCGAGGGCTTCATCCGGTCCCTCTTCTACCCGTGCGGGCAGGGGAAAGATGTTTCGATGGTGAACAACGTGGCGTGCCATGACTCCGGGGATACGATCCGGAAGGTGTTCGGCGAAAACGTGCGCGTGCTGTGCGCCAAGGTAAAGCCGAACGATCCGGACCGTGCCATGGCGCCCCACGTCAGGGCCTACGACGCGGTTCGATACGGCACGCGGTACATCGTCGTGAAGGACGTGGTCCAGGCGTTCATCGTCATGGATCCGGAAGAACTCGAATCCCTGGTCGGATTCAACTGGAAGGAGTGCGGCTGACGGACTCGCGCTGCTGAAATGACATGGGGGGATTGATGCACGCGGGCAATCAATTCCAGCGCCCCTTTTCCCCGCCCAAGGCCAGGCGGCCGGCGCCGAGGAGCGCGACGGCGATGGCTCCCATGGTCCTATCGATACTTGACCGTGCAGCCGTAAGGCGAGGTCGACGCGGTGGTGACCGGCTTGCCCGCCTTCAGCTCGTCGAGCGCCGCCACGACATAGTTCTTCGCGCCCTTCACGTCCTCGACATTGGTCGAGCGCTTGTCGTCGATGGCGCCGTTGTAGACCACCTTGCCGGCGGGATCGATGATGTACATGTGCGGCGTCGTCTTGGCACCGTAGGCGACTCCCATGGTCCCGGGCTCGTCCATGAGATAGCGCGCCGGCGCCGCGCCGAACTCCTTCAGCTGCGCGCCGAGCTTGGTGGGCTCGGTGTAATCGGACGCGCTCTTGTGGGTGGAGTTCACCGCGAGCCAGACCACGTCGTTGGCGTACTTTTTCTGCAGCGCCTGCATGTTGCCGCTGCGATAGTGCTTCTGCACGAACGGGCAGCCGAAGTTGTGCCACTCGAGCACCACGGTCTTGCCCTTGTAGTCGGCGAGATTCACGGGCTTGCCGGAGAGGTCGCTCACGGTGAACGCGGGCGCGGGCTGGCCGGAGGGCGCGTTGGCGAATGCGATGACGGGAAACAGGCACGCGAGGGCGATGGTTTTCATCGGGATCTCCTTGAATGTCAGCGTTGCGTTATCGAGGTCGCGCCCACCTGGGTCGAGGGCACGCGGGCAAGTTCGGCCAGGACCAGGGCGGGGGTGAGGATTTCGGGGAGGAGGCGCGGTGCGTCCTCGCCCGGAAGGTAGAGCGCATAAACCGGGAGCGCGTTGCGCCCCAGGGCGGAAAGCGCCGCGGTGATGCGCGGGTCCTGCCGCGTCCAGTCGGCGCGCAGCGGGATCACGCCGCGCGCGGCGAATTCACGCACCACCGAGGCATTGTTGAGCGCGATACGCTTGTTCACCTGGCAGGTGACGCACCATGCGGCGGTGAAATCCACGAACACGGTCTGGCCCACCCCCCGCAGCGCTGCGACCTTCTCCGGGGACCATGCCCGCCAGGGCAGCCCCCCCGCGCGCGCCGACTGCGCGGCCACCGGCCCGGCAACGTTGGCGGGTCCGGGCCAGGCGACGAGG
>JANNKG010000563.1:0-3031 GCA_031396185.1 Burkholderiales bacterium
TGCCTTGCGGTTGCGCCCAGCGGCCGCGTCGCGTGACAGTTTGTGGCCGACCGCGTAGTTGACCACCACCGAACCCAGGAGGATCCAGACGAAGTCGAGGCGCCACCACGCGTAGAAGAACACCGACGCGGCCGCCAGGAACGCGTTGGCGGCGAACGACGATATCCTCGCAATGAGAAAGTAGCCTGCCACGACTGCTGGCAGGAACAGGAGAAGGAATTCGTAGGAATTGAAAAGCACGCGCGATTATAAAGTGGGAGAGGCGGATACGAAGGTGCGCCTGCGTCCCACGCGCCCCGAGGACCTCGCGTTCGTGACGGCCCTCGAACGCCGCCCGGACAACCGCGAGATGATCGGTCAGTGGAGCGACGCGGAGCACCTCGATGCCATCCAGCGCCGCGACGGGCGAGAGCACTGGGTGATCGAACGCGACGCAAAGGCCGCGGGATACCTCATCGCGTTCGACGGCCGCGACCGCGGGATCTACGTTAAACGCATCCTTGTGGACGAGAAGGGGCGCGGTACCGGCAAGGCTGCGCTCGCGCTTTTCCTCGACTCGGCCCTCGCACTCCCGGGTGTGGCATTCGCCTGGCTGATGGTGCGCGACACGAACCTGCGCGCGCAGGCGGTCTACTCGGGATTGGGCTTCCTGCGCTTCGATCCGCCGCCCGCGGAGATCGCGAGTTGGCATGCCGTCGACGGCGCCGGGGGAGGCGTCTTTCGAATGCGCGTCGACGCTAGCGCGTGGCGGCGGCGCTCACCCGCCAGATGACGTTGCCGACGTCGTCGGCGACCAGCAGCGAGCCGCGCTTGTCGATCGCCACGCCGACCGGACGGCCCTGGGCATCGCCATCGGCACTGAGAAACCCGGTGAGGACGTTCTGTGGCAACCCGGCAGGCTTGCCCCCGGCAAACGGCACGAACACGACGGCATAACCCGAAGGCGGCCTGCGGTTCCACGAACCGTGCTCGCCCACGAAGGCGCCGCTCGCGAATCCGGGACCGAGCGCCGCGCCTTCGGCGAACGCCAGGCCGAGCGGCGCCACATGCGAACCGAGCGCGTAGTCCGGTTTGATGGCCTTGGCCACGAGGTCGGGCCGCGGGGGCTTCACCCGCTCGTCCACGATCTGCCCGAAGTAACTGTACGGCCACCCATAGAACCCGCCATCGGTCACTGAGGTCAAATAGTCGGGGACCAGGTCGCTGCCGAGCTCGTCGCGCTCATTGGCGATCGCCCACAGGCGCCCGGTCGCGGGCTCCCAGCCCATGCCGGTGGGATTGCGAATGCCGGTCGCGAAGAGGCGCTGCGCCCCGGTGCGCGTGTCGATCTCGACAATCGCCGCGCGGCCGGCCTCCTCTTCCATGCCGTTCTCGGCCACGTTGCTGTTGGAGCCCACGCCGGCGTATAGCTTGGTCCCGTCGCGGCTTGCGATGAGGGCCTTGGTCCAGTGGTGGTTGCGCGGCCCGCCGGGCAGGTCCGCAACCTTGGTCGCGGCGGCCGTAATGCGCGTCTCGCCCATCCGGTAGGGGAAGCGCACCACCGCATCTGCATTCGCGACATAGAGCTGGTCGCCCGCGAGCGCCATGCCGAAGGGCGAGTTGAGGTTTTCGAGGAAAGCGGTCTTCAGCTCCGCAACGCCGTCTCCATCGACATCGCGCAGCAGCGTGATGCGATTTGCGCTCGGCACGCCAGCGCCCGCTTTCTTCCTGAAAAACTTCATGAAGAAGGCCTTGATGCCCTTGCTGTCGTCGGGGCGCGGCGGGGCGTTGGTTTCGGCGACGAGGACGTCGCCGTTGGGCAGCACGTGGATCGTGCGCGGATGCTGCAGGCCGGACGCGAAACGGTTTGCGCGCAGTCCCGGGCCAGCCACCGGCGTCACCTCGGCAGGCCAGCCCTTGGCAGGGGCGATCTTCACCGTCGGGATCAAGCTTCGGGTGGGAGCGGGCAGCGTGGGGTTCGGCCCCACGTCGGCGTTGGGTGCCAGGCGCGCGGATTCGCAGCCGGCCAGGGCCGCGGTGGAGAAAACCAGGATTCGAAATGCAGGGGTCATCCGCAACTTGGGCCGCGCTGCCTCGCGAAGGTTGCACCCTTGAGCGCGGAATATTTACCCGTGGCGTAGGTTGCCTTAAGCCGCGCGCCGTCGTGGGTCAGCGCAAGGGTCGACGACACCTGCAGCACGTCGCCGCTGATGCGCCCCTCGAACTCGCGCAGGCCCTCGGCGTCCAAAAGCTCGCCGCGGAATTTCTGGAAGTCCTGCTTGATTCGAAGGCCCCGGCCTCGCGCCTTGGCCACGCCGCACCACTCGCCGTCGACGCGTGCCGGCACCACCCACAGGTGGATCTTGCTCGATTTATCGCGGCCGACCGGCTTGTCGGGGACCTGGAGCGAGATCGTGCGGTCGGGTTCCCACTCGCCCATGTCCCAGTCGTGCGAGACGATGCGCGTACCCGGACGCAGCTGCAGGATGCGGGGGCGCTCGCCCTGTACGGCGACTGCACCAAGCAGAACTGCCCGCACCGCCCCGCCTGAATCGTCATCCCCGCGAAAGCGGGGATCCAGGTTTTTTTACTTCCCCAGCAATTCCGCGGCGTGCTTGCGGGTCGTTGCGGTAATTTCAGCGCCGCCCAGCATCCGCGCGAGTTCTTCGATCCGCCCGGCGCGATCCAGCTTCGTCACTGCGCTGCTGACTTTCCCCTTCCCGCCCGTTTTCGACACCGACCACTGCGCGTCGCCCTGCGCGGCGACTTGCGCGAGGTGCGTGACGCAGAACACCTGGCGCTGCTTGCCGAGTTTCTTTAGCGAGCGGCCCACCGTTTCGGCGACCGCGCCGCCGATGCCCGAATCCACTTCGTCGAACACCAGCGTGCCGACCGGCGATTCCTTCGCCGCCACGAGCTGGATCGCCAGACTGATGCGCGAGAGCTCGCCGCCCGAGGCCACTTTCGCGAGCGGCCGCAGCGGCAGGCTGGGATGCGACGTAACTTCGAACTCGATGTCTTCGGCGCCCGTCCCGGCGGGCTGCGCCAGGGG
>JANNKG010000590.1:0-7734 GCA_031396185.1 Burkholderiales bacterium
CTCGAATCTAGAACGGTTAGTCCTCTCTGTGCCCCTCTGTGTTTCCTCTGTGTCCTCTGTGTTCCCTCTGTGTCCTCTGTGTTCCAGCTTGAACCCGTCAAGGAGAGAGAGATGCCGTCATTCGATATTCTGTGCGAGGCCAACGCCGTGGAGCTGAAGAACGCGGTGGACACTGCCAATAAGGAGATCGCCAACCGCTTCGACTTCAAGGGCTCCGACGCGAGGTTCGAGCTGAAGGAGAAGGAGCACGAAATCACCGCGTTCGCCGACGACGAGTTCAAGCTGGGCCAGGCGCGCGACGTGCTGCTGGCCAAGATGGCCAAGCGCAGCGTCGACGCCCGCTTCCTCAAGATGGAGGACGCGGAGAAGATCGGCGGCGACAAGATGAAGCAGAAAATGACGGTGAAGAACGGCGTCGAGATCGAGCTCGCCAAGAAGATCGTGAAGATGCTCAAGGACGCCAAGATAAAAGTGACCGCGTCGATCCAGGGCGACGTGGTGCGCGTGAGCGGCGGCAAGAAAGACGACCTGCAGTCGGCGATCCAGCTGGTGCGCTCGGGCGTGACCGAGGTGCCGCTCAAGTTCGACAACTTCCGCGATTAGGACAGTGCCGCAGGACGTCGTCATCACCGAAGCGCTCGATGCGGCGTCGATCGCGCAGTGCCGGGAGCTCTTCGTCGAGTATCAGCGAGGCCTCGGCATCAGCCTCTGCTTCCAGGGCTTCGACGCCGAGCTCGCCGCCCTCCCCGGGGACTACGCGCCGCCGCGCGGCCGGCTGCTGCTCGCGCGGAAGGGGACGAAGCCGGTGGGATGCGTGGCGCTTCGGCCGCTCTTTCACCGCGATGCCGAGATGAAGCGGCTCTATGTGCGCCGCGTCAGTCGCGGCAGCGGCCTCGGCCGCCGGTTGGCCGAACGCGCCATCGCGGAGGCGCGCGCGCTCGGCTACGAGGTGCTCAAGCTCGACACGCTGCCGACCATGCACGCCGCCCACACGCTCTACGCGACGCTCGGCTTCCGCGACACGGCGCCGTACAACGACAGCCCGGCCAACGGGGTGCGCTTCCTCGCGCTCGACCTCAAATCTTGAGGTTCTTGGCCCACTGGCGGTAGAGCCGCTCGGCGGTGCGGTTCAGCTCGGGCAGCTTCGCGGGCATCTCGTCCTGGATCGTGTCGACCGGCTGCACCGCGGGACTCGCGAGATTCTCCTCCACCTCGCCCGCGCCGCTGCCAATCCAGCTGGCGATCATCTCCGGGGTCATCTCGACGTGGCATTGCATGCCGAGGTGGCGGCCATCCACCACGTACGCCTGGTTGGCGCAGTGGGGGCCGGTGAGGATGCGCTCGCCGCCCGGGGGGATGGTAAAGGTGTCGCCATGCCATTGAAAGGTGGTGAACTGCGACACGTCGCTCCCGAACCATTCGCGCGCGAGCGGCGTGCCTTCCACCTGCACCGGGTTCCAGCCGATCTCCTTCACCGGGTTGCGCGAGACCTTGCCGCCGAGCGCGCGCGCCAGCATCTGGCCGCCGAGGCAATGGCCGATCACCGGCACTCCCTGGGCAACGGCATCGCGCATGAGTGCCAGGACCGGTTGGGTCCAGGCCAGCTCGTCGTTGGCGCTCATCGGGCCGCCCATGAACGCCAGGCCCGAGAAAGCCGCGCTCGAGTCCGGCACGGCGTCGCCGGCGTCAAGCCTCACCAGCGTCCAGGGGAGCCGGCTTGCGTCGAGGAATGTGGCAAAATGCCCCGGGCCTTCAGTATCGGAAAAACGGAATACGACGACAGGTTTCACGGCGCACTCATGAGATCAGGTTGGCTGCTGCTTGCCGCACTTCTCGCCGCGTCGAGCGCACGCGCCGTCGACGTGAACGTGATCGGGCTCTTTCCCGGCAAGGCGGTCATCGTGGTGAATCGCGGCTCGCCGCGAACCCTCTCCGCGGGCCAGGTCACTGCCGAGGGCGTGCGGCTGATCTCGTCCGATTCGCGCGGCGCGGTGTTCGAAATCGACGGCAAGCGCCAGACCCTCGAGATGGGGCAGCATTTCGAATCGGCCGCGCCTGCGGACTCCAGCGCGCGCTCCTCGGTAGTCCTGTCGCCCGACACTCGCGGGCATTTCATCGTCGACGGCGCGATCAACGGCAACTACGTGCGATTCCTGGTGGACACCGGGGCGACCTTCGTGTCGATGCCCGCGGCCGAGGCGCGGCGCCTCGGGATCGATTTCCGCAAGGGCGAACGCGGCATCACGCAGACCGCCAACGGCCCGGCGGTGGTCTTCCGTGTGGCGCTCGACAGCGTGACCCTCGGGGACATCACCATCTACAACGTGACCGGCATGGTTCACGAGGGCGCCGGCCTCGACATTACCCTCCTGGGGATGAGCTTCCTCAATCGCACCGAGATGCGGCGCGACGGTTCGACGCTCACGCTTACCAAGCGCTACTGACCGCATCACTTCGTCACGCGCCCGGATCGGGGCCTGGCCCCTTTTCGATCATCGCGTAAGCCGAGTGGTTGTGGATCGACTCGAAGTTCTCCGCCTCGACCACGTAGCCCTCGATTCGCGCGTCGCGATTGAGGCTCGCGGCGATGTCACGCACCAAGTCTTCGACGAACTTCGGATTGTCGTAGGCATGCTCGGTCACGTACTTCTCGTCGGGGCGCTTGAGCAACCCCCATAGCTCGCTCGAGGCTTGCTGCTCCACCCGGTCGATGATCTCCTCGATCCACACGAAGGTGTTGATCCGGGCGGCGACCGTCACGTGGGAGCGCTGGTTGTGTGCACCCCGCGCCGAAATCTCCTTCGAGCAGGGGCAGAGGCTGGTCACCGGGACCAGGACCTTGAGGGTGAACGTCTCCAGCCCGTCGAGGATCTCGCCGACGAACGTCACCTCGTAATCCATCAGGCTGCGAACCTCCGAGACCGGCGCCTTCTTGGCGACGAAATACGGAAACGTCATCTCGATGTGGCCGCTTTGCGCCTCGAGCTTGCGCACCATCTCGCGCAGCATCAGGCGAAAGGTGTCGGGCGAGATCTCGCGCTCGTGGGCGTTGAGGATCTCGACGAACCGCGACATGTGGGTGCCCTTGAACTGGTGCGGCAGCCCGACGTACATGTTGAAGTGCGCGATGGTGTGCTGGATCCCGCCGGCGCGCTCGCGCACCATCACCGGGTGACGGATCGCCTTGATCCCCACGCGATCGATCGCGAGCCGACGCGTGTCGGCGCTCGCCTGCACATCGGGGATCGGTAGGGTCTTGTCGCGCTGGTTCATGAACGCGGTCCTGTCGGGAACGAGACCCGTGATTATAGGGCTTCGCAGCGGCCCGGCGAGCGCGCCTCACGGCAGCCGGCCGGCGACCACCATGCGATTGACGACCAGGTGGATCGCCCCCCAGTGCAGCAGGTCGTCGAAGTCGGCCGCGCTTTCGCGGGAGACGAATGCCGCGTCGCCGTCGAGATTCTTCGCCTCGTCGCTTCCGGGTGCCGGTTCGAGCCCGCCATTGGCGCCGGTGGACAGCAGGATGAAGGCGGCACGCCGCGTGAGCTGGTTCGATGCGGGTCCGCAGCCGCTGCCGCTCACGTTGCTGCCCGAGGTGCATACGAAAAGGTAGTGAGTCGCCGCGCCCAGCCCCTGGAGCGTCGCCATCTGCATCCCATTGGCGCGCGTGAGCGGATGGGAAATCGCGTTGATCGGGCCGGCATGCACCGCGTAGCGGATGCGATTGCGCTCGCCGCCCCAACCGTCGCGCAGGAACCCGTTCGCATCGAGCGATGCGAGGCCGAGCGCAGCGCCGGGAAGAAAGCCCGCATGGAAGGTGGTGCAGCGGCCGTTGGAGGCGTCCCCGCCGGGCGCAAAGCCCTCGAGTCCCAGGCTCTCCGCGGTGGCGGGACAGGGCAACCGTCCGTGCGCCGCGATGAAGCCCAGCAGTGCATCGCGCGCCTCCTCGAGCGAACGCCGCGTCTCCTCGTGGCGGCGCATCTGCACCTGAGCTGCGAGCGGGACCGCGAGGCCGCTCGCGAGCAACGCGACGATCACCAGCGCGATCATCGCTTCGAGCAGCGTGAAGGCGCGGGCCGCTCTCACTATGGGATCGAGACGAGCACGTCATGGCGCACGCGCGTTCGCGGCTGGCGAGTTACGCGGGTACAGCCAGCGGGCGTGCACGCGACCTGCCCGGGGAGGCAATCATCGGGAGACTGGGTGGCGAAGACCGCCAGGCGCCGCCCGGATGCGAGCGGCCTGCCGTCTTCGTCGGCCACCTCGAGCCCGCCGGGTGCGGCGCGCGCGTAGAGAACGTGTGGCCGCCACGCGGGCCACCACGCGGGCTCGGTGGCGCGCGCGTTGCAAGTCGCGCCGTCGAACGCCTCCGCGTCGACGCGTCCGAGAGACGCCCCCTGGTCGCACGCGGCGGCGGGGGGCGAGGCGCCGCCCGGCTGGGTCCGCAGGCAGTGCACGACCTCGAGCGCGACGCGCGCCATGACCCGCGGCATGAGGTCGTTGTAGGCGATCACCGCGATGCGATCGTTGACCGCGGGCTCGCCGCCCGGAGCCATGACCGGGCCGTGGATGAAGCCATCGACATTGCGCGCGCGGCCGGCGTGGTCGCTGCGATCGTGAAAAGCGGCATTGTCTTCGCCGCCGGCGCGCGCCGGCGCCATGTCCAGGTAGTTTGCGGGGTCGCAGCGCGCGGCACGCCGTGGCGGCTCGGCCACGCAGCGCCCGAGCGAATCGCAGTCCCCGGCCCGGCATTCGCGCTTCTGCACGTGACCGTCGAGGCGTGCAAGCGGCGTTCCGGGTGCGATCACCACCGCGATCGCCCCGCCGTCGGCCGCGCGTGCGGGATCTGCGGCGGTGCCGTCGTGGAGCACCGCGCCGGAAGGATCGCGAATCGTAAGTGTGCCCAGGGCCGATGCGGGGGACATCCCGCGGCATTCGGGGCTCGCCGCGCAGTTGAGCAATCCCTTGTGCCGGGTGGAGACCGCGTACCAAAGGCGCTCGCCGTGTCCGTCCCTCAGGTCCGGCAGCCCCAGCGTCTTCCACGGCAGGCGGCCGAGCCGCTCGGCCTGGCCGAGGTGTCCCGAGAGTGAGCCGCACGTAGCCTCTGCCCAGCCGTCGTCGTCGGTGTCGGGGCAGGGCAGGTAGCCGGGGCCCACCTCGCGGGTAATCGGGCGCTCGGCGGCGAAGGCGATGAGCGCCTCGCGCGCCTGGGCTAGGGCACGCTCGCTCAAGCGAGTGCGATGGACGGGGGTGGCGTGGGCGCTCATGCCGATCGCCGCGACCGAGCCCATCACCGCCAGGAGGAAGAGGGCCACAAGGATCAGTCCGGCGCCCCGGTGCCGTGCGTGCCGCTTCATTGGGCCCCACGTTGCTGTTGCGAGGCCTCATTCATAACAAGCGGGCGCCGGTGGCGCCCGCGGGAATCCCCCGCGCATCGCGCGCGGCGATGGCTTGACTTACTTCGCGGGTTTGCGCTCGATCTTGAGCGCGCCGTCGACGCGCGCGCCGTAATCGCGCACCGACTCGGGATCGAGCAGCGCCCCTGCCTTGGGATTGGCGAGCTGCATCGGCACGCCATCGATCCAGACGGTGCTGCGACCGTCGCTGCGCTTGACGAAACCGGTGACCTGGTTGGAACTGGAGCCGCCGCGTGGGCTCGTGCGTTCCGGGGGATCGCCACGGCGCAGGCGATCGAGGCGGGCGCGTTCTTCCGGAGAGTTGAAGAGGGTGCCGAGTTCGACCGCACCGGCGCTTGCCGCCGCGCACGCGATGCCCAAGGCGAGGAGGAGGCGATCAGCCCGCACGGTTCGCATTCTTTTCCTTGAGCGTGACCCATTCGAACGCGCATTCGGCCTCGATGCGCGGCTGCAAGGCATCGGGCGAGGTCGCATCGACGCGGCGCAGGTGGCAGCGGTCGAGCGGATAGAAACCTTGGCGGCTCTGGCCCAGGGACTCGACGAATCCGATCACATCGCCTTCGTGCAGCGCGCGAATGCGAAGCTTCACTCGGCTGGCGAGCACCTCGACCGTGGGGTAGATGCGCCCGCCGGCGAGCACCAACGGACGCTGCGCGGCGATCTCGTAGTCGAGCGAGAGGAGTTGGTGGCGCGCGCGCATCGCGTTCACCATCTCGACCAGGTCGAGGCGGCGCTCGCCCTGCAGCAAGCCGCGGTCGACCAGGGTGCGAAACACTTCAGCCGATTCCTGCTGGCTGTCGCGCTCGCGCCGGGCGTTTTCCAGGCGCGAGCGCGCCTCCTGCAGCCGCTTGCCGGAGCTGGCGCTCTCGCGATTCTCGCGGGCAAGATAGAGGTTGCTGCCGACGACGATGGCCACCGCCGCCGCGATCGACAGGACCAGCAGCACCGCGGACTTGCGCAGGGCAAGGATCCCCTCCGCGCTGAAGACCTGGTTCATGCGCCGCCACCGCGATCGCGGATGACCCGGAGCACGAAGCGGGGCTCCATCGTGGCGGGTTCGCGCTCGGCGTGCCGGCCCTGGAGGGCGAGCGAGGTGCGTATGTCGAGCGGGCTCTCGGCCACCTCCGCGCGGTAGCCGGGAATCGTGCCGATCGCCTCGGCGAGCTTTTCGACGCGAGCCAGCGCGCCGCGAAAATCGTTGGCGCCGACGCGTACCGTCGCCTCGAGCATCGCGACCTCGTAGCGGCCGCCGGCGAATGGCGGGTTGGCGAGCGCTTCCGCACTGGGGAGCGAAGCCGTGCTCCCCTCGCCGGATTTCGCGACCGCTCTCACCGGCGGTGAACCGCGGGTCGCGCTCGTCGACAGTGCCGGGACCGTCTTCGCGTCGTCGGTCGCCTGCCAGGAGAATTGCCACAGCCGCATGTCGGGGTGCAACGACAGCACCGCCGACACCGGCCCCAGGAATTCCGGCATCGAGGGAAAGGTGCGGATGGCGCCGTTGTAGAAGGTCACCGCGTCGCGCATCGTCGAGCCGCCCGCCCCGAACGAAGTCGCGGAGCGCGATAGCTCGTCGTAATCGCGGTTGAGCTCGGCGAGCTGGGCTGCGACCCGGGTGTCCACCTCGCTTCCCTGGAATACCCGCGTGACGTTGTATCCCGCCCACGCGATGCCCGCAACCAGCGCGGCCACCGAGGCCTGGGTGAGCGCGATGCGCGCCCGGCGCAGCGTCGCGTAGCGGCGCAGCTCCGGTGTGGCGAAGTGATTGGCCGAAGGCCGCAGCAGGAAGAGGTGGATCATCACCTCCTCGGCGGTGGAGTCGAGCGGCGCGGGTTTGAGCGCGAGCTTCATCGACGCCTGCTCCATGTCGATCACGCGATACTGGATCTGGGCAAAGTCGCGCAGCTCCGGCTGCACCGCCGGCCGGTCCGATGGGTGCACCAGCACGCACACCTCGAGCCGGTCCTCGGGCCCGAAATGACGCAGGCTGTCGAGGTATTGCCAGGTGCGAGTCGTCTCCTCGGCGATCATGGTGCCGAGTGTCTGGCCCTCCTCGAGGTCGACCGGCGTGAGGCGGCTGAACTTGATCTCGTTGTCGCGGAAGTAGGTCTGGCGCATCGCCTCGCCGGGCGTGAAAGTCACGAGCAGCGTGTGCGCAAAGACGAGGTCGAGCTCCTCGAGCAGCGTCGCGCTGAATACCGCCGCCGAGTAGATGCCCGCCAGCGGCACCTTGTGCCGTTCGATCGTTTCGATCCACGGGCGCAGAACTTCGGGGTTGGTGATGGCGGTATAGAGGACGCGGTCGTCGCGCCGTCCCTCG
>JANNKG010000046.1:0-3584 GCA_031396185.1 Burkholderiales bacterium
GCCGCGACGGCAGCCAGCAGCACGGCCAAGGCCAGGAACAGCTTTGAATCCGCGGACAACGCTTTGGGCCCTATTATTAATGGAGCGTATGGGAGGGCGAGTCGGGGTCGTCGGCGGCGGGGGCGGCCTCGGGCATCGGTGCGGCGTGGTGGATCACCATGCGCCACCCGCCGTCTCCCAGCTCGTAGACATTGGTGGCGAGCACCGACTGGGGCGTCGCCTGCTGGCCGGGGGCGGTGAGCACCTCGACCACCGAGCGCACCGCCACGCTCTGGCCGTCGTACTTCTTCACATCGATGATGCGCACGCGCATCTGCGAGCCGCCGGAGAATATGTGTCCCCAGCTTTCGCGCACCGCGTCGAAGCCCTGCAGGCGCGGTCCGGTGGGATGGATGCAGACCACGTCGTCGCTGGCCGCCCACACGGCCATCATGCCCGCGAGGTCGGCGCGTTCGAATGCCTCGTAGAACGCGGTCTCCGCGTCGTCGGGGGTGGGAAACATCCTGCTTCGGGGAGAGGCCATTGTCTTGAACCTGAAATGCGTGCGCATGATACCAAAGGCATAATTGCCTCTCCTCCAGACCCTACTCCATCCCAAAATCCCATGCCAAAGTTCCACGTCAACGGCGACCAGGTCGATTTCCGCGGCGCTGCCGATACGCCCCTTCTCTGGATCCTTCGCGACGACCTGGCGATGACCGGCACCAAGTTCGGCTGCGGCATGGCGCTCTGCGGCGCCTGCACGGTCCATATCAACGGCGCGCCGGCGCGCGCCTGTGTGACGCCCGCCGCGTCGCTCGAGGGCAAGCGCGTCGTCACCATCGAGGGCATTGTCGGCACTACCCAGGGGCGGGTAGCGCGCGCCGTCCAGGCCGCTTGGGTCGAGAAAGACGTGGTGCAGTGCGGCTACTGCCAGTCGGGCCAGGTGATGGCGGCTACCGCGCTGCTTGCGAAGAACGCCGCGCCCTCGGACGCGGACATCGACGCGGCGATGAGCGGCAACATCTGCCGTTGCGGCACCTACCAGCGCGTGCGCGAGGCGATCAAGAGCGCCTCCACCGCGCTCAAGAAAGCGTGAGGGCGGCGATGAAATCCCCCGCGCGCCGCGATTTCCTCAAGGGCTCCACCGCGCTGGCCGGGGCGCTCGTCATCTCGTTCTGGCTGCCCGGTGGCGGCGGGCGCCGGGCGTTCGCGCAGCAACCGCCGCCGGCGGTCTCGCCGAACGCGTTCCTGCGCATCGCCAAGGACGGCACCTGCACCGTGATTGTGAAACATCTCGAGTTCGGCCAGGGCGTGACGACGTCGCTACCGATGCTCGTCGCCGAAGAGCTCGAGTGCGACTGGAGCCGCGTGCGCGCGGAGCTCGCGCCCGCCGGCGCTGAATACGCGCACACCATTTTCGGCATGCAGATGACCGCTGGATCCTCGAGCGTGGTGAATTCGTACGACCAGTTGCGTACCGTCGGCGCCCAGGCGCGCACCATGCTCATGCAGGCCGCGGCCGACCAGTGGAAGGTGAAGCTCGCCGACGTGCGCGCCGAGAAGGGGTTCATCCTCGGCCCGGGTGGCAAGAAGCTTTCCTATGGACAACTCGCCGAAGCCGCGGGCAAGGTGCCCGTGCCGCAGAAAGTGCAGCTCAAGGATCCGAAGGATTTCAAGCTCATCGGCAAGCCCATGCGGCGCCTGGATTCGCTCGAGAAGGTGAACGGCAAGGCGGTCTTCGGCCTCGATGTGCAGCGCAAGAACCTGCACACGGCGCTGGTTGCGCATCCGCCGGTCTTCGGCGCGCGGCCCCGGTCCTTCAACACCGACAAGGTGAAGGCGGTCCCGGGCGTGACCCACGTGGTCGAGCTCTCCAACGGCGTGGCGGTGGTGGGCAAGAGCTTCTGGGCGGCGAAGACCGGGCGCGATGCGCTCGTGGTCGAATGGGACCTGGGTCCCAACGCCGGCTTGTCGACCGAGGCTCTGCGCAAGCAGTTCCGCGAGCTGGCGACGACGCCCGGCAAGGTCGCGAAGAAATCGGCCAACCCCGAGGCGATCAAGGCCGCCGCGAAGACGGTGGTTGCCGAATACGAGGTGCCCTACCTCGCGCACGCGCCAATGGAGCCGCTCAATTGCACTCTCGAAGTCCGCGCCGACGGCGCCGAGATCTGGGTGGGCTCGCAGTTCCAGGGCGTCGACCACCTGGCGGCGGCGAAGGCGCTCGGGCTCGAGCCCGCGAAAGTGAAGCTCAACACGATGCTGGCCGGCGGTGGCTTCGGGCGGCGCGCCAATCCCGTCTCCGACTACATCGTCGAGGCGTGCCAGGTGGCCAAGGACATCAAGGTGCCCGTCAAGGTGGTCTGGACGCGCGAGGACGACATCCGGGGCGGGTACTACCGCCCGATGTGCGTGCACCGCGTCGAGGCGGGCCTCGATGCCCAGGGGAAGATTTCCGCGTGGAACCACGCGATCGTCGGCTCCTCGATCTTGGGCGGCACGCCGTTCGAGGCGATGATGGTGACGGACGGCATCGATCCGACCTCGACCGAGGGCGTGGCCGACTCGCCCTACGACATCCCGAACATGAACGTCACGCTGCACTCGGTTGCGGCCGGCGTTCCGGTGCTTTGGTGGCGCTCGGTGGGCCATTCGCATACCGCCTTCGTGATGGAAACGATGATGGACGAGCTGGCGGCAGCGGCCGGCAAGGAACCGGTAGCCTTCCGCCGCGAGATGCTCTCGAAGCATCCGCGTGTGCAGCGGGTTCTCGACCTCGCGGCCTCGAAGGCGGGGTGGGGCTCCGCACTGCCGCGGGGCCGCGCGCGCGGCATTGCGGTGCATGAATCCTTCGGAAGTGTTTGCGCGCAGGTGGCCGAGGTGTCGCTGGAAGGCGGCGCAGTCAAGGTCCACCGCGTGGTCGCGGCCTTCGATTGCGGGCTGGTGGTGAACCCGCTCACGGTCGAGGCGCAGCTGCAGGGGGCCATCGCCTACGGCATGTCGGCCGCGCTCTTCGGCCAGATCACCCTCAAGGATGGGCGCGTGGAACAGTCGAACTTCCACGACTACCCGGTGCTGCGCATGAACGAGATGCCGCATGTCGAGGTGCATCTAGTCCCGGGCGGAGAAAAACCCACCGGTGTGGGCGAGCCCGGCGTGCCCCCCGTCGCTCCCGCGATCGCCAATGCGCTGTTCGCGTTAACCGGAAAGCGGGTCCGTGCGTTACCCCTTTCAGGAACCCGATGGGCTTGAGGCATTGATCTTGCATGCTTGGGTCCCGCAGGGGGCCCGTGTGGCGTCCCCGACGGGGTGCACAGAAATGCAACACAACTGGCAGAACGCGATTTGGAAACTCCTGACCAACCCGGCCTTCGAAGTGGTCGCGGCCATCGTGCTGGTGCTGATGGCGGCGTGGTTCGTGATCGACACGGAAGCCACGCTGAGCCCGGCACCGCGACTGCTCCAATACTTCGGCTACAAATAGCCCGGGGAGTGGCCATCGCGGTGGCGATGGCCGTGATTGGCGGGTGCGCCTACCTTTCAGAAAAGCAGGGCGAGCTCATCTTCCGCCCCTCGAAGGACGCCTGGCGCGGGTTCAACAGCGC
>JANNKG010000097.1:0-3746 GCA_031396185.1 Burkholderiales bacterium
CAGCACCTTCACGCGCGCGGCGACCTCGCTCCTGCCCTGGTTCAGCACGAAGTCCATCTTGCTCTTGCCCACCACCTCGCGGATCGAGGTCTCGGCGGACTGCAGCACGTTGTCGTCGGCATTGCGGTTGTTGAAGAGGTAGTCCTCGGGGCTCTTCAGCGTGTACTGGATCGCGAACTGGACGTCGACGATGTTCTCGTCGTCGGTCAGCATCAGCGCTTCCTGCGGCTGCTTGTTCTTGGGGTTGCCGCGGTAACCGACTTCCACCGTACGCACGCCCGAGACGTTCACCACCTCGACGGTCTCGATCGGATAGGGGATGTGCCAGCGCGGGCCCGGCTGCGTGGTCTCGAGGTACTTGCCCAGGCGCAGCACCACGCCGCGGCGGCCTTCCTCGACGATGTAGAAACCGCTCGCGAGCCACACCGCGACGATCAGCAGGACGATGAAGATGATGCCCCCGCCCATGGCGACCCCCATGCGGGGTCCCGCGGGCCCCGTCGGGCCGCCGGGCATGCGCGGACGGAATCCGAGCAGGCCGGAAATTTTCTGCTGGAGCTTACGCAGGATCTCGTCGAGATCCGGCGGACCTTCGTTGTTCTTCTTCCCCCACTGGGGATCACTCGGCGGCATCGATTGGGTTTTTCAGGCAGCGGTGGGAAGGGAAGAGTCCCGCGCGGCGTCGGCCAGCACTGCTCGAAGGCCATCGATTCCCGCGCCGGTGAACGCACTCACCTTGATATTCAATATCTTACCAGAACTCTCGCGGATAATTTCGGGCTCCATGCCGGGCACGCGGTCGATCTGGTTCAACACCAGCAACTGCGGAATGTCGGCCGCACCGATCTCTTCGAGCACCTTGTTGACCGAGGCGATCTGCTGGTCACGCAGCGCACCCGACACGTCGACCACGTGCAGCAGCAGGTCGGCCTGGACCGTTTCCTCGAGGGTCGCGCGGAAGGCCTCGACCAGCGTGTGCGGCAGGTCGCGGATGAAACCGACCGTGTCGGAGAGCGTGATCTGGGCGCCCTCGCCGAGGTACAGCCGCCGCGTGGTGGTGTCGAGGGTGGCGAACAACTGGTCCGCGGCAAACGCCTTCGCCTGCGTGAGGCGATTGAAGAGCGTGGACTTGCCGGCGTTGGTGTAACCGACGATCGACACCTTGAGGATGCCGGAGCGATCGCGCCGCGCGCGCTGCGTGCTCCTCACCTTGCCCACCTTCTTGATGCGCTCCTTCAGCTTCTTCACCTGCTCGCCGATCATGCGGCGGTCGAGCTCGATCTGCTTCTCGCCCGGGCCGCCGGTCTTGCCGAGCGAGCCGCGCTGCCTCTCCAGGTGGGTCCAGCCGCGCACCAGCCGCGTGGAAAGGTGCTCGAGGCGCGCCAACTCCACCTGAAGCTTGCCCTCGCTGGTGCGGGCGCGCTGCGCGAAGATGTTGAGGATGATGTCGGTGCGGTCGTAGACCTGGACCGCGGCGCCGCCTTCGGAGAGTGCCACCTCGAGGTTACGCACCTGCGCGGCCGAAAGCGGCTGGTCGAAGACGACGATTTCGGCATTGTGCTCGCGCACCGCCACGTGGATCTCTTCGACCTTGCCAGAACCCGCGAAGGTCTTGGCGTCGGGCCGGTCGCGGCGACCGCGAATGATCTCCATGACGCCCGCGCCGGCGGATTCGACCAGGCGCACCGCTTCCTGGGCCCGATCGTCGGGCTGGGCCTTGCCGATGTCGAGGCTTACGAGGACAGCGCGGGTGCGCTCAGGAGTCCTGGGGGTGCTCAATCGGGACGGTGACCGGCCGGGCCGGGACCACGGTGGAGATGGCGTGCTTGTACACCATCTGCGTCACGGTGTTCTTGAGAAGCACCACGTACTGGTCGAAGGATTCGATCTGCCCCTGCAGCTTGATGCCGTTCACCAGGTAGATGGAAACCGGGACATGTTCCTTGCGAAGCGTGTTGAGGAACGGGTCCTGCAGAAGTTGCCCCTTGTTGCTCATTTGTTTTGCCCCTTTTCTCTCATCGGGTTTCCCGGTCTTGAGCCGAGCCTGCTGCACGGATGCAGCAGCATCAATTATGCCACTTCGTGCCTGACAGACAGTCCGGGCGGAATTCAGTTCCTACCCGTAACGCCGCTTGGACACGATCTTGCGCCGCCGCCTTTGGGAATCCTGCTTCTCCGTCAAGGGCTTGTGCCGGCCCTCGAACGGGTTCACCGAGGACCGCAGCTCGATGCGCAGCGGCGTGCCCTTGAGCTTGAAAGTCTTTTGGAAGAAGTTCTCGAGGTAGCGCTTGTACGGCTCCTTCACCCCGTCCAGGCCGCTGCCGTGGATCACCACGATCGGCGGGTTGGAGCCCCCCTGGTGGGCGTAGCGCATCTTCGGGCGGAAGCGCCCCGACATCGGCGGCTGCTGTTGCTCGACCGCCGCCTGGAGCGCGCGTGTGAGCTTGGGCGTGGCGAGCTTCGCCATCGCGGCGGCAAACGCCACGTCGACGCTCGCCAGGAGCGCCTTGATGCCGGTGCCCTTCAACGCCGAGATCGAGGTGAACTCGGCGAAATCGAGGAACTGGAGCTTCCTCTCCATCTCGCTCTTAACGTCCTTGCGCTTGTCCGCGTCCACCGCGTCCCATTTGTTCACGCCGACCGCCAGCGCCCGCCCGGCCTCGAGGATGTAGCCCGCGATGTGCGCGTCCTGCTCGGTGATGTTGTCCTTGGCGTCAACGACCAGCACCACCACATGGGCGCGCTCGATCGCCTGCAGCGTCTTGACCACCGAGAATTTCTCGACCGCCTCGAAGACCTTGCCCTTGCGGCGAATGCCGGCGGTGTCCACCAGCGTGTAGCGCCGGCCCTCCCAGTCGAGCTCCACCTCGATCGCGTCGCGCGTCGTGCCCGGCTTGTCGAAGGCGATCATGCGTTCCTCGCCCAACAGCTTGTTCACCAGCGTGGACTTGCCGACGTTGGGCCGCCCGATGATCGCCACCCGCGGGTGGTCGGGAATCTCCTCGTCGTCCTTCTCAGCCACGAAGCCCGCGAGCGCCAGGTCCACCAGGTCCCTCACGCCCTCGCCGTGCTCGGCGGAGATCGCGTGCGGCATGCCGAGGGCGAGCTCGTGGAATTCCGCGGTGACGACTTCCTGGCGCATGCCCTCGGTCTTGTTGACCGCCAGGAATACCGGGGCGGACGCCTCGCGCAGCTGCTGCGCGATGCGCTTGTCCTGCGGCGAGAGGCCGGCGCGGCCGTCGGTCACGAAGATGATGACATCGGCCTCAGCGATCGCTTCGCGCGCCTGACGCGCCATCTCCGAATAGATCCCTTCGGCATTCACCGGCTCGAAGCCGCCGGTGTCCACCACGATGAAGGGCTTGTCGCCCATGCGCCCCGGCCCGTAGTGGCGGTCGCGCGTGAGCCCCGGCAGGTTCGCCACCAGCGCGTCACGCGTGCGCGTGAGGCGGTTGAAGAGCGTCGACTTGCCGACGTTCGGCCTTCCTACCAGCACTACCGTGGGTTTCACTTAGTTCCGGCGTGAACGCAGATGGCCGCAGATAAAGGCACGCAGATGGCCCGTCCATTTCATATAAGTCTTTGCCCTATCTGCGTTCATCTGCGTGCTTTTATCTGCGGCCATCTGCGTTCCCGCCGTAGCAAAGCTAGAAACGCACCAGCGAGACCGAGCCCTTGGCGGTCTGCAGCGCAATGCCGCCGCCGGCGGGGACCATCGAGTTGATCGCGGAGCCGTCGGTCGCCAG
>JANNKG010000153.1:0-2329 GCA_031396185.1 Burkholderiales bacterium
TTCTTGCCGACGGGAGCGTTTTTCGCGGTCGCAGCATCGGTTACTCCGGCACGGCCGGCGCGAGTGCGGTCGGCGAGGTGGTTTTCAACACCGCCATGACCGGCTACCAGGAGATCCTCACCGATCCCTCCTATGCCGGGCAGATCGTCACCCTCACCTATCCCCACGTCGGCAACGTCGGTGCCAACCCCGAAGACGCGGAGTCGCGCGACCTCTATTGCGCGGGCCTCATCATCCGCGACCTGCCGATCGTTGCGTCGAACTGGCGCCAGGCGGAAGACCTTCCCGCATACCTCGCGCGCAACCAGTTGGTCGCCATCGCCGACATCGACACGCGCCGCCTGACGCGATTGCTGCGCTCGAAGGGCGCGCAAAACGGCTGCATCCAGGCGGGCCGAATCGACGAGGCGGCAGCGCTCGCCGCCGCGAAGGCCGCGCCTTCCATGGCGGGGCAGGACCTCGCCAAGGTGGTAAGCGTTGCCAAGCCCTATTCATGGAGCGAGAGCCTGTGGGCGCTGGGGGATGGCTACCGGCCCGCCGGCGAGGCTCGCTTCCACGTGGTCGCGTACGACTACGGGGTAAAGCACAACATCCTGCGCAACCTCGCCGCGCGCGGCTGCCGGATCACCGTGCTCCCTGCGACGGCTACCGCGAAGGATGCACTCGCGCTCAAGCCCGACGGCGTATTCCTCTCCAATGGCCCGGGCGACCCCGAGCCGTGCGATTACGCCATCCGTGCGATTCGCGAGATCGTCGGCACCGGCACACCCACTTTCGGCATCTGCCTCGGGCACCAGCTTCTGGGGCTCGCCGCGGGCGCGAAGACGGTGAAGATGAAGTTCGGCCACCACGGCGCCAACCATCCGGTGCAGGATCTCGCCACCGGCCGCGTGTTCATCACCAGCCAGAACCACGGCTTCGCGGTCGACGAGACGACCCTGCCTGCCAATGTGCGGGCCACGCACCGGTCGCTCTTCGACGGAAGCCTGCAGGGAATCGAGTTCACCGACCGCCCCGCCTTCAGCTTCCAGGGCCACCCCGAAGCGAGCCCCGGCCCGCGCGAGATGGCGTATCTGTTCGACCGATTCATTACCTCGATGCAACCCAGTTCCACGCCGCGTGACAAGTGAGGAGGGACCCATGAAAACATCGAAGCTCCTGTTGGTGACCGCGCTCTCGGCCGCAGCCCTTGTCCTGGCCGCGTGCGGCAAGGAAACCCCGCCGCCCGCCGCCGTGAAGAAGGTCGAGCCCAAGCAGGAACCCGCGCGGCCGATGCCGCCATCGGCGCCGACCGCGGCGCCCGCGGAAGGCGAGAAGAAGTAAGGCGAGAACCCAAGGAACCATGCCCAAGCGCACCGACCTCAAGTCGATCCTGATCATCGGGGCAGGGCCGATCGTCATCGGCCAGGGCTGCGAGTTCGATTACTCGGGGGCGCAGGCGTGCAAGGCGCTGCGCGACGAGGGTTATCGCGTGATCCTGGTCAACTCGAACCCGGCCACGATCATGACCGACCCGGAGATGGCCGATGTCACCTACATCGAGCCGATCACCTGGCAGATGGTGGCGCGCATCATCGAGAAGGAGCGCCCCGACGCACTCCTGCCCACCATGGGCGGGCAGACCGCGCTCAACTGCGCCCTCGACCTCGCGCGCGAGGGCGTGCTCGACAAGTTCGGGGTCGAGATGATCGGCGCCAAGATGGAAGCGATCGACAAGGCCGAGGATCGCGAGAAGTTCAAGAACGCGATGACCAAGATCGGGCTCGAGAGCCCGCGCTCGGTGCTCGCGCACTCCCTCGAGGAGGCGCTGCAAGTCCAGGCGGTCGTCGGATTCCCCACCATCATCCGGCCGTCGTTCACCCTCGGCGGGACCGGGGGCGGAATCGCCTACAACATGGAGGAGTTCAACGCGATTTGTGAGCGCGGCCTCGATGCCTCGCCCACCAAGGAGCTCCTCATCGAGGAGTCGGTCATCGGGTGGAAGGAATTCGAGATGGAGGTGGTGCGCGACAAGAACGACAACTGCATCATCATCTGCTCGATCGAGAACCTCGATCCGATGGGCGTGCATACGGGGGACTCCATCACGGTGGCCCCGGCGCAGACGCTCACCGACAAGGAATACCAGATCATGCGCGACGCCTCGATCGCGTGCCTGCGCGAGATCGGGGTGGAGACCGGCGGCTCCAACGTGCAGTTCGCGGTCAACCCGGCAGATGGGCGCCTCGTCATCATCGAGATGAACCCGCGCGTGTCGCGCTCCTCGGCGCTCGCCTCCAAGGCCACCGGTCTCGACGCCGATCTCGCGCAGCACCGCAATCGAGGCGTT
>JANNKG010000163.1:0-3467 GCA_031396185.1 Burkholderiales bacterium
CGGCGTGGTCAACATGCTGCGCAAGCTCAAGCAGGATTTTCCCTCCGATTATATCGCCGCGGTCTTCGATCCGAAGGGCAAGACGTTTCGCGACGACATCTATCCGGAATACAAGGCAACCCGCCAGGCGATGCCCGAGGATCTCGCGTTGCAGATCGAGCCGCTCCTCGAAACCATCGAGGCGCTCGGTTGGCCGATCGTCGTGGTCGACGGCGTGGAAGCCGACGACGTGATCGGGACCCTCGTCACGCATGCGGAGCGCGAGTACGGCTGGAGCTCGGTGATCTCGACCGGCGACAAGGACTTGACGCAGCTGGTCACCGACAGGGTGCTGTGGGTGAACACCATGTCCAACGAGAAGCTCGGGCCGCTCGGCGTCAAGGAGAAATTCGGCGTGGCCCCGGACCGGATCATCGACTACCTCGCGCTCATGGGCGACGCGGTCGACAACGTGCCCGGCGTCGACAAGGTAGGGCCGAAGACCGCGTGCAAGCTGATCGAGCAGTACGGTTCGCTCGAGGGTGTTATCGCGCATGCCGACGAGGTGAAGGGCGCGGTGGGCGAGAACCTGCGGAAGGTGAAGGACTGGCTGCCGACCGGCCGCAGGCTCGTCACCGTGAAAACCGACGTGGAGTTGCCGTTCGCGATGGAATCGCTCGTCGACCGCGGGCCGGACGTAGCGAAGCTCGCGGCGCTCTACGAGCGGTTCGGCTTCCGCACGCTGCGCGACGCGCTCGCCAACAAGGAAGACGCTCGCGTGGGGGGCGACAGCCCGAAAAAACCGGGTACGTACCCTGAACCAAGACGCGGCGAGAACCTGGGTCGGTCCCCGGGCCGCAACTTCGCCATCCTCAACGCCGGCGTCGACCAGGTCGCCGACATCACGCCGTTCGTGGCCACGCGCCGCTACGAAACGCTCGTTGACGAATCCGCCCTCGATCGCTGGGTGGCGAAGCTCGGGAGCGCGCCCATCGCCTGCTTCGATACCGAGACCACGAGCCTCGATCCGATGGTCGCCGAGCTGGTGGGCATCTCGTTCGCCGTCACGCCCGGAGAGGCCGCCTACCTGCCCCTTACCCATCGATACGCGGGGGCTCCGGCGCAGATCCCGGTGGAGGCCGCGCTCGCGAAGCTGCGGCCCTGGCTCGAGGACGCCACCAGGCCGAAGGTCGGACAGAACTCGAAGTACGACCGCCAGGTGTTCGCCAACTACGGCATCGCGGTGCG
The DNA here is from genome assembly GCA_031396185.1 of Burkholderiales bacterium. Classification (GTDB taxonomy): domain Bacteria; phylum Pseudomonadota; class Gammaproteobacteria; order Burkholderiales; family Usitatibacteraceae; genus Usitatibacter. The sequence continues at coordinate 1,228 of JANNKG010000163.1, forward strand.
CGGCGTCACCCACGACACGCTGTTGCAGTCCTATGTGCTAGAAAGCCACCAGCGCCACGACATGGACGCGCTCGCCACGCGCTTCCTTGGGGCGAGCGGGCTGCTGCAGTACGTGGACGTCGCGGGCAAAGGGGCGGGCGCGATCCCGTTCGACCAGGTCGAAATCCAGCGCGCGACCGATTATTCGGCGGAGGATGCCGACGTGACGCTCCAGATCCACGGGGCGCTTGCGCCGCGGGTCGAGCGCGATCCGAAGTTGCGGCGCATCTACGCCGAGATCGAGATCCCGGTTTCGGGGGTGCTGCTCGCGATGGAACGCAATGGCGTCCTGATCGACGCGGCGCTGCTCGGTCGGCAGGGCCATGAGCTCGGGCAGAAGATGATGGAGCTCGAGAAGAAGGCGCACGAGCTGGCGGGCGGACCCTTCAATCTCGGCTCGCCCAAGCAGCTCGCCGAGATCCTGTTCGACCGGTTGAAGCTGAAAGTCGTGAAGAAGACGCCGTCGGGCGCGCCCTCGACCGACGAGGAGGTCCTGGAGAAGCTCGCCCAGGACCATCCGATCTGCAAGGCGCTCCTCGAGCATCGCGGGGTCGCCAAGCTGAAAAGCACCTACACGGACAAGTTGCCGCGAATGGTCCACGCGAAGACCGGGCGCGTGCACACCCACTACGCGCAGGCCGTGGCGGTGACCGGGCGCCTGTCGTCAACCGATCCGAACCTGCAGAACATCCCGGTGCGTACCGCCGAGGGACGGCGCATCCGCGAGGCTTTCGTAGCCCCCCCCGGATCGAAAATCGTCTCGGCGGATTATTCGCAGATCGAGCTGCGCATCATGGCGCACCTGTCGGGCGACAAGAGCCTGCTCGACGCCTTCTCGCGCGGGGAGGACGTGCACCGCCATACCGCGGCCGAGGTATTCGATACGCCCGCCGCGGAAGTCTCGAGCGAGCAGCGCCGCTATGCCAAGGTGATCAACTTCGGCTTGATCTACGGAATGAGCGCCTTCGGCCTCGCCGGAAACCTCGGCATCGAGCGCGCGGCCGCCGCGAGCTACATGGACAAGTATTTCGCGCGCTATCCGGGTGTCGCCCAGTACATGGAGCGCACGCGGATGGAAGCCCGTGAGCGCGGCTACGTGGAGACGGTGTTCGGCCGCCGGCTGTGGCTGCCCGACATCGGCTCGAGCAACCAGGCGCGTCGCCAAGGCGCCGAGCGCCAGGCGATCAACGCTCCGATGCAGGGTACCGCCGCCGACCTCATCAAGATTGCGATGGTTGCGGTGCAGGGCTGGATCGAAAGCGAGGGACTCGCCACCAAGCTCATCATGCAGGTGCACGACGAGCTGGTGCTGGAGGTGCCGGTGGAGGAGCTGGAGCGCGTGAAGCCGGGCGTCGAGAAGCTGATGATCGGCGTGGCCAAGCTCGATGTACCGCTGGTGGTCGAAGCGGGCGTGGGCGACAACTGGGAAGAGGCGCATTAACGCGCCATTCCACGATCACTTCTCGAGCGCCGCGGTCGGGTACGCGCAGTCGCGGCCGGCCTATCCCGAGGCGCTGTTTCGCCGCCTGGCGGACCTGGTGCCGGCGCGCGAACGGGCATGGGATTGCGCGACCGGCAACGGCCAGGCCGCGCTGGGGCTGGCGCGCCACTTCGATCGCGTCGAGGCAACCGACGCAAGCGCACAGCAGATTGCGCACGCGACGCCGATGCCGAACGTGGCCTATTCCGTCCAGCCCGCCGAGTCGACGACGTTCGGCGCGGCGAGCTTCGACGCGGTGTGCGTGGCGCAGGCGTTGCATTGGTTCGACGTCGAGCGTTTCTACGCCGAGGTAAAGCGCGTGCTTCGGCCGAGCGGCGTGGTGCTGGTGGTTGGCTACGGCTGGATGGAGATCTCGCCGGAACTCGACCCCGAGCTCGAGCGGGCCGTGATCGAGCCCCTTCGTCCGTACTGGCCGTCACAGAACCGGTTGCTCTGGAACGGGTACCGGGACCTTCCGTTCCCGTTCGAAAGGGTGGAATTTCCCGGGATGGCCATCGAGACGCACTGGACGCTTGCGCAGCTGGTGGGCTACATCGGCACGTGGACCGCCACGCGCCGACTGTTGGAGACGCAGCCCGGCTTCCTCGAGGTTGCCCACGAAACGCTGGCCCGCGCGTGGGGACCCTCGCAGGTGCGCGTCGTCAACTCGCCGCTCACGATCACATGCGGTCGTCACTCCGGCGCTTAACTCCATGGCGAA
>JANNKG010000181.1:0-6269 GCA_031396185.1 Burkholderiales bacterium
AGAACACCGCCGCCATCCACGCCCAGGTTCCGGTGGATGTGGCGACCTACCTCCTCAACGAGAAGCGCAGCGAGATCTTCCAGATCGAGGCACGCCTGAAGGTCAACGTGCTGCTGATCCCGAATCCGCACCTCGAGACCCCGAACTACTCGGTGGAGCGCCTGCGCCACGACGCTCCGCAGCTCGATGTCCAGACGCCGAGCTACGAGATGGTGACGGTGCCGGCAGAGGAGGCTCCGAGCCTTGCCTCGAAGAACGCTGATGCCAAGCCGCCTCGCCCCGAACCGCTGGTGAAGGGCATTCGCCCCGACCAGCCGGCCCCGATCTCGATTGCGCGGACGCCCGATGCGCCGGCCCGCCGCCCTGCTCCGCAAGCCGCGGCGCCGTCACGCTCTGCGCCCCACGATGAGGCCCCGGGGATTCTCGATCGGCTGCTCGGCTGGTTCAAGAAGCCTGCCGAGGCGCCCAAGATGGAAGTCCGGCAATCGTTCCCCACGCCGACGCCGGCCCTGGAGGATCGCCCGCCGCGGGATGCGCAGCGCGGCTCCGGCCGTGGCCGTGGCGACAATCGTCGCGATGGTCCACGGGGCGAGCAGCGTCCGCGAAGTGAAGGCTCCGGTCGCGGCGGTCGCGGCGGAGAGCCGCGCGCGGATCGCCGTCCCGATGGGCCGCAGCAGCCGCGTCGCGACGGCCGTGGTGGTGAAGGTCGCGGCGGAGAAGGCCGTGGTGAACCCCGCAACGAAACCCGTGGTGAACCCCGCAACGAAACCCGTGGCGAACCCCGCAACGAAACCCGTGGCGAGACCCGCAGCGAAACCCGTGGTGAGCCCCGCGGCGAGACCCGTGGCGAAGGCCGCGGCGAAGGTCGTGGCGAAGGCCGTGGCGAAGGTCGCGGAGATCGTCCCCAGCGCCCGCCGCGATCCGCTCCTGAAGCGGCGCGTGACACTTCCCAGGATCCCCTCGCTCCGGCCGAATTGCGACCGGCTCCGGACGCCGCAGCGTTCCCGGGCAGCGATGGCGAAGGCGCCGGAAAGCGCCGCCGCCACCGCGGTGGCCGTGGCGGTGAACGTGGGGAGCGACCCGAGCGCGGCGATCGTCCGCCGCGCGAACCGGCCGTGGGCGAAGCGCAGAACCGCGAGCTGTTCGAAGCGGGAGTGCCTTCCGGCCAGGCGAACCCGATCGCCGAACCGACCGGATATGCCGATCCGCCCCAACCCGCCGGGCCGCGGCGGTTTCTCGAGGCCACGCCAACCGTCGAGCCCGTGCGTCACGTAGAGCCTGCCTCCCATGATGCCGCCCCGCGTGAAGCCGCACCGGCGCCGAAGCCGCACTTCCTCGCCGTGGGGACTGCGCCCGCCGCGTTCCACGCGGTGAGTGAGCACGAGGCGGAAGCATCCGAAGAATCGCACCGCCCTGCTCGCCGTCGCAGGCAGACCGAGGGCGATGCTGTCGTTCAGGCGGCCTCGCTGCAACTGGTGGAAACGCAGGTCGAGGCATTGCCGGGCACGGTCGAGGACGACACCCCGCGCCGCTCGAAGCCGCGCCGGCGCCGCGGTGCCCCAGTGGAAGAAACCCCGCTGATGCTGGTCGAGACGCAATCGAAGGACCAGGCGGAACCGCCACCCACGCCATGAGCGCCGCGGGAAATCCGATCGATTTTTACTTCGAGTTTTCCTCGCCCTACGGCTACATCGCGACCGAGCTGGTCGACGAGTTCGAGAAGCGTGTGGGGCGCCGCGTCACGTGGCGTCCCATGCTCCTCGGCCCCGTGTTCAAGCTGACGGGGCAGCCGCCCCTCATCGACATCCCGATGAAGGGCGACTATGCGAAGCGCGATTTCGCCCGCTCGGCGCGCCTGCACAAGGTTGCGTACCGCCATCCCGGCAAATTCCCGATCGGCACTGTGGCCGCCATGCGCGCCTTCTACTGGGTGCACGATCGCGACCCGCGCCAGGCGCAGGCCCTCGCCAAGGCGCTGATGCGCGCCTATTTTGTCGAAGGGCGCGACATCAGCGCGCCCGCTACCGTCGTGGAAGTGGCCGTATCGCTGGGCGTCGATGCCACGGCGCTCACCGCTGCGCTCGAGGATCCCGCGGTCAAGGAGCGCGCCAAGCGCGAGGTGGATGCCGCGATCGCGGCAGGCGTGTTTGGATCTCCGTTCTTCGTGATCGACGGCGAGCCCTTCTGGGGGGTCGACCGGCTGCCGATGGTTGAAGACTGGATCAAGACCGGGGGCTGGTAATCCCCGTCACCACCACGGCCGCCCGGCGCGAGCCGGGCTGGAATCGCGACCTATAGTCATCGCGTTGCCTTGAGTTTGAATGAGGTGGGATCGAGTTCGGATTCGATCATGTCGAGCCAATGCCCGGCGGCCTCTTCCACCAGATCGAGGACGCGCTCGAAGCCTTCCACGCCCCCGTAATAGGGATCCGGCACGTCCTCGCCCTTCCAGCGCGCGCTTGCCTCGAGGAACAGGCCGAGCCGCGCCTTGCCGCCCGCGGGCGCCATGCTGCGCAGGATTCGCAGGTGCCCGCGATCCATCGCGAGAATGTAGTCGTAGGAGAAGAAATCCCGGGAGCTCACCTGCGCCGCCCGCTGCGCCGACAGGTCGTAGCCCCGGGCATCCGCATGGCGAACGGAGCGGGGATCGGGCGGCTCGCCGACATGGTAGTCGTGGGTGCCGGCCGAACGGATGTGGACTCTCTCGGCCAAGCCACGCTCGGCTGCCTTGTGGCGCAGCACGCCCTCTCCCGTAGGCGAGCGGCAGATGTTGCCGGTGCACACCACGAGCACCCTCAGGGTTGCCACGTCACTCGATTTCGCCTGTTGCGCCAAGGTGATGGTTGGTGAAGTTGGGTGCTGCGTACGATGAGTATAGCGGTGCCCCTAACGGTGCCCCCAACATCCGCGTCAGCTCCATTCACTCAAAAGGAGCCACGACGCATGAATCTCACCAACGCAACCATCAAGGCGGCTAAACCCGCCGCCCGCCCCTACCTACTGTCCGACACCAAGAATTACTTGGCGCTCCCGCCCATGTAATCGAAGGTGACGTGGAGCAAGGCGCGCAGCCCGGTTAGTAAGCCCGACTCGTCGAGCTGAAAGCGCGGTGAGTGGTTGGGCGCCACTTGGCCCGCTGGTGTGTTCGCGGGTGCGATGCCGACGTTGAAATAGAGTCCGGGTACTTGCTGGGAGAAGAACGAGAAGTCGTCGTAGGTCGTCGCGCGAGGAACCTCGATCACCTTGTTGGCGCCGACTACGCGCTGCAACGTAGGCAGCATGCGTTGCGTCAGTGGCACATTGTTGACGAGTGGGATGACGTAATCATCGAGCCATTTGACGGTCGCTGCGCCGTCCCCGCTGCGCGCAATCGCTTCGGCGGTCTCGTTCACGCGCCGCTTGATGAAGTCGCGCGTCTCCAAACTATAGGTGCGCAGCGTGCCCTCGAGCTCTGCCTTGTCCGGGATGATGTTGAACCGGTTGCCGGCGTTGAAAATCGCGACGGTGAGCACGGACGGTTCGGTGGTGACATTGACCTGCCGGCTCTGGATGGTTTGCAGCCCGAGCACGACTTGCGAAGCGATGACGATTGGATCGACGCCGTCCCACGGCCGTGCGCCGTGCGTCTGCCGGCCCTTGACCATGATGCGGAACGTATCCGAGCCGGCGCTTCGTTGGCCGGCGCGATAACCGATCGTTCCGGCGCGCGCGAATGTGCCCACGTGCAGACCGAAAATGGCCTCGGGCTTCGGATTGTCGAGCGCGCCTTCCGCGATCATGAGGCGGGCGCCGCCCTGTTCCTCGGGCGGCAATCCTTCCTCGGCCGGCTGGAAGATGAGTTTTACGGTGCCGGGCAGCTCGCTGCGCAATTTGACGAAGACTTCGGCGACCGCCATCAGGATCGCCACATGGGCATCATGGCCGCAGGCGTGCATGACACCAACCTGCTGCCCGTTCCATGTCGCCTTCACCTTCGAGGCGAATGGGAGATCGACCTCCTCGCTAACCGGCAGCGCGTCCATGTCCGCACGCAGCGCCACGACCGGGCCAGGTTTGGCGCCCTTGAGCACCGCAACCACGCCGGTATGCGCAACTTTTTCGCGCACCTCGTAGCCGAGTTTTTTGAGATGCTCGGCGACGAGCGCGGCGGTGCGAAATTCACGGTTGCCAAGTTCCGGATTCTGATGGATATCGCGCCGCCACGCGATCATGCGCGCCTCGATGGATTTGGCCTCGCGATCGATTCCGTCGCGGAGAGCGTCGCCGGCGGCCAGCGTGGGCGCTGTCGCGACAAGGGCAGTTACCAGGCCGATCGTTTGCGCAGCGCGAATAAGTACGAACATGGGAATCCTCCGAGATCTGCCGCGGAACACGCGGCGCTATTACAGTGGACTCAACAACCTAGCCATTGAAGATGTCTGGTTACTCTAGCCGCCGCAACCGATGACGCCCAACTACTCTTATGTTGATCGGGTAAGGACATGACCTGTCCGGTAAGTACGGCATTGTGTAGCGATCGTTAAGGGGGGTCAACGCCAACTCCGGGCGCCCGTTGAAGAATTTTAGATCGTGCCCCTTAAAGTCCAGCCTTGTCGTAAGTCCTTGAAAGGACTGAGAATAGCGGTGCTGACGCGCATGTTGCCGGTGCAGACCACCAGCACGGCGATCCTCTCCTTCATCAACCCTCCCCCCCCACCGCGAGCATGCGGTCGCGCAGCGTCTTCAGCTCGTCGCGCAGCGACGCCGCCCGCTCGAACTCGAGATTGCGCGCGGCATCGAGCATTTCACGCTCCAGCTTGCGGATGCGCTGGTCGAGTTGCTTCTCGGAGAGCGCGTCGTAGCGGGCCTCCTCTTGCGCCGCCTTGCGCGTCTCCTTGGCTTCGTCGGGATCGTAGACGCCGTCGATCATGTCCTTGATGCGCTTGGAGATGCCCTTGGGCTCGATGCCGTGCGCGAGGTTGAAGGCCACCTGCTTCGCGCGGCGCCGGTCGGTCTCGTCGATCGCAAGCCTCATCGAATCGGTGGTGCGGTCGGCGTAGAGGATCGCGGTGCCGTTGATGTGGCGGGCGGCGCGGCCGATGGTCTGGATGAGCGATCGCCCGGAGCGCAGGAACCCCTCCTTGTCGGCATCGAGGATCGCCACCAACGATACTTCGGGAATGTCGAGGCCCTCGCGCAGCAGGTTGATGCCGACCAGCACGTCGAAAAGCCCCTTGCGCAGGTCGCGGATGATCTCGACGCGCTCCACCGTGTCGATGTCCGAATGCAGGTAACGCACTTTCACGCCGTGCTCCGCCAGGTAGTCGGTAAGGTCCTCGGACATGCGTTTGGTGAGAGTGGTGACGAGCACGCGCTCGTTCACTGCCACACGCTTGTTGATCTCGGAGAGCAGGTCGTCGACCTGGGAAGTTGCGGGGCGCAGGATCAGGACCGGATCGATGAGCCCCGTCGGCCGCACCACCTGCTCGACCACCTGCGCGGCATGCGTCCGCTCGTACTCCGCCGGCGTGGCCGAGACGAAGATCGCCTGGCGCATCTGGCGCTCGAACTCCTCGAACTTGAGCGGCCGGTTGTCGAGTGCGGAGGGGAGCCGGAATCCGTAGTCCACCAGCACGGTCTTGCGCGAGCGGTCGCCGTTGAACATGCCGCCGATCTGCGGGACGGTCACGTGGCTCTCGTCGATCACGATGAGGGCGTCGCGCGGCAGGTAGTCGATGAGCGTGGGCGGTGGCTCGCCCGGCGCGCGCCCCGACAGGTGGCGCGTGTAGTTCTCGATGCCCTTGCAGAAGCCCAGCTCGTTCATCATCTCCAGGTCGAAGTGGGTGCGCTGCTGCAGCCGCTGCAACTCCAGCAGCTTGCCCTGCGCCTGGAACTCGTCCAAGCGCCCGCGCAGCTCCACCTTGATCGCCTCGATGGCGCGCAGCACCGTCGAGCGCGGCGTGACGTAGTGGCTCTTTGCATAAAGGGTGAAGCGCGGGATGCGGTGCAGCAGCTCGCCGGTGAGCGGATCGAAGAGCGTGAGGGACTCGATCACCTCGTCGAAGAGCGATACGCGCAGCGCCTGCTCGCTGTTCTCGGCGGGGAAGATGTCGATGGTGTCGCCCCGCACGCGAAACGTGCCGCGGCGAAAGTCGATGTCATTGCGGGTGTACTGCATCCCCGCCAAGCGCGCGAGCAGGTCGCGCTGGCCGACCGGGTCCTTCTCCCGGAAGATCTGGCGCATGTCCTGGTAGTCGCTGGGATCGCCGATGCCGTAAATGCATGACACC
>JANNKG010000200.1:0-1914 GCA_031396185.1 Burkholderiales bacterium
GCATTGCGCCCATTGCCGCCATGTCCGAGAGGTTGACCGCGAGCGCCTTGTGCCCGAGGTTCTCGGGATCGACGTCGGGAAAGAAATGCGTTCCCGACACCATCGTGTCGGTGGAGACCGCGAGGTCCATGCCGTTGGTGACGTCGAGCAGCGCGCAATCGTCGCCCACGCCCAGCACCGCGTTGGCGGCGGGCCGGGTGAAGTGACGCTGGATCAGGTCGAATTCAGGGGAGCTATTTGCCATTTTTCTTCTGCCTTTTGTTCGCGACCTCGAGCGGGCGGACCGCTTCGGCCAGCTTGTCGAGGACGCCGTTCACGTATTTGTGCCCATCGGTTCCGCCGAAGCGCTTGCCCAGCTCGATCGCCTCGTTGATCGTTACCTTGTAGGGAATCTCGAGCTTGTGCACCAGTTCCCAGGCGCCAATCAGCAGGATCGCGCGCTCCACCGGGCTTACCTCTTCCCACTTGCGGTCGGCGAAGGGCTCCAGCCGCGCGCGCAGCCCCTCGGCATCGCCAATCGTGCCGCGCAGCTCGGCCTTGAGGAACTCGCTGTCGGCGGCTGCGAATCCCTCGAGCTCCGACAGGTTTGTCAGCACCGTGGCGGCGGTGGCCCCGGTGTAGATCCACTGGTAGACACCCTGCAGCGCGAACTCCCGCGACACGCGGCGCGGCGAAGCCTTCATCCCGCGATCGCTCGCAGGGTATTCGCCATTTCCACCGCCACTCGCGCCGCCTCGGCGCCTTTTATCGGAGCACGGCTGCGCGCCTGCTCCTCGGTGCTGGTGGTCAGGACGCCGTTGGCTACCGGAACGCCGGTCTCGAGCTGCACGTCGAGGATGCCGCGCGCGCTCTCGTTGGCGACGATCTCGAAGTGATAGGTATCGCCGCGGACCACCACGCCCAAGGCCACCAACGCGTCGTAGCGCCGGCCGGCGAGGCCGCGGCGCTCGAGGGCGAGTGCCTGCAACACAAGCGGGATTTCGAGGGCACCGGGGACGCTCACCACGTCGATGTCGGTGGGGGCCACGCCGAGGGCGACCAGCTGCTTGTCGCAGGCGGTGAGGAGGAGGCGCACCAGCTCCTCATTGAAGCGGCTCCACACGATGCCGATGCGCATGCCATGGGCCTTGAGATCGGGGACCGGCGAGGTCATACCGCCTTCACCGCGACCGCGTCATCGGGCGAGACGTACTCGACCACCTCGAGCCCGAAGCCCGACATGCTGGGGATGCGCTTCGGGCGCGCCAGCACGCGCATCTTGCCCACGCCCAGGTCGCGCAGGATCTGCGCGCCGATTCCATGCAGGCGCGGATCCCACTTTCGCGGCGCCTTGCCTGCGCGGCCCTGGATGCGTTCGAGGATCTCGCCCGCAGGCTCGTGGCGGCGCAGCAGCACGATTACGCCTTCCTTGTGGTGCGCGACCATGCGCATCGCGTCCTGCACGGAGTAGGCGTGGCGCTCGGTGTCGAAGTCGAACATGTCGAGGGAGATGAAGGGCTCGTGCACGCGCACCAGGACCGGCCGTTCCGGCGACGGCTCGCCCTTGACCAGCGCGTAGTGCACCTCGTCCACCGTGCGGTCGTGGTACACGCACAGCCGGAAAGTGCCGTAGGGCGTGCTCACCGGGTGGTCGGAGACGCGCTCCACCAGCTTCTCGTTCTCGCTGCGGTGGCGGATGAGGTCGGCGATGGTGCCGATCTTCAGGCCGTGCTTCGCGGCAAAGGTGGTGAGCTCCGGCACGCGCGCCATGGATCCGTCGGGATTCATGACCTCGCAGATGACCGAGGCCGGCGTGAGGCCGGCGAGCTCCGGCAGGTCGCAACCCGCCTCGGTGTGGCCCGCGCGCACCAGCACGCCGCCGTTCTGCGCCATGATCGGGAAGATGTGCCCGGGCTGCACGATGTCCTCGGGCTT
>JANNKG010000210.1:0-6127 GCA_031396185.1 Burkholderiales bacterium
CTCGGCTTCTTCATCTTCAACGCGCAAGGCATGCTGGGCGGCCTGATACAGATGATCTCGCACGGATTCATTTCAGCGGCGCTCTTCCTCTGCGTGGGCGTGCTCTACGACCGCATGCATTCGCGCATGATCGCGGACTACGGCGGGGTGGCCAACCGCATGCCGGTGTTCGCCGCGTTCTTCGTCTTCTTCGCCATGGCCAACTCGGGGCTGCCGGGCACGAGCGGCTTCGTGGGCGAGTTCATGGTGATCATGGGGACGATCAAGGTGAGCTTCTGGTACGCCTTCCTCGCCGCCACCACGCTGATCTTCGGCGCGGCGTACACGCTCTGGATGGTGAAGCGCGTGATCTTCGGCGAAGTGGCGAACCCGAACGTGGCCGCACTCATGGACGTGGGCCGCCGCGAGCTCTTTTTCCTCGCGCTCCTGGCGGTGCTGGTCCTGTGGATGGGACTCTTCCCCAAGGCGTTCTCCGACGTGATGAATCCGACCATCCAGGAGCTGCTGCGCCACGTGGCGCAGAGCAAGCTGGGATAAGGCCATGAACACCGCCACCTTCTCGCTTGCCACCCTGGCGCCCGCGATCCCCGAGATCGTGCTCGCGCTCCTGGTCTTGACGCTGCTGATCGTGGATCTCACGCTGCGCGACGAGGATCGCCATGTCACCTACTGGCTCGCCATCCTGTCGCTGGTAGGCACCGCGGTGCTCATCGGTGCCACGGTCGGCCGGCCGTCGGTGGTGACCTTCAACGGGATGTTCGTCTCCGACCTCATGTCGCAGGTCCTGAAGGTCGTCACGCTGCTCACGGTGGCGGCGACCCTGGTGCTGGGGCGCTCGTACCTCGCGGCGCGCGGGCTGCTGACGGGCGAGTTCATGTGCCTTGCGATCTTCGGGGCGCTCGGGATGATGGTGATGATCTCGGCGCACCACTTCCTCACGCTCTACCTGGGCCTCGAGCTGATGGCGCTGTCGCAGTACGCGATGGTGGCGCTGCAACGCGACTCGGCGCGCGCCACAGAAGCGGCGATGAAGTATTTCGTGCTCGGTGCGCTTTCCTCGGGCCTCTTGCTCTATGGCATGTCGATGATCTACGGCGCCACCGGTTCGCTCGAGCTCACGCGCGTGGCGTTCTCCATCGAGCACGGCCAGTCGCAGCAGCTCCTCGGCGTCTTTGGCCTGGTGTTCGTGGTCGCGGGCGTGGCATTCAAGCTCGGCGCCGCACCCTTCCACATGTGGATTCCCGATGTCTATCACGGCGCCGCGACGCCGGCGACGCTGTTCGTGGGCGCCGCGCCCAAGATCGCCGCATTCGCGTTCATCATGCGGCTGCTGGGCGACGGCCTGCAGGGCATGGCCGCCGACTGGCAGCAGATGCTGGTGGTGCTTGCGCTGGCCTCGATGGCGGTGGGCAACATCATCGCCATCGCCCAGGCGAACGTGAAGCGGATGCTCGCCTACTCGACCATCTCGCACATGGGCTTCCTCACCCTCGGCATCCTCGCCGCCACGCCCAACGGCTACAGCTCGGCGATGTTCTACGTGATCGCCTATGTCCTGATGACGCTGGGCTCCTTCGGCATGATCCTGTTGCTGTCGCGCGCCGGCTTCGAGGCCGAGAGCCTCGACGACTTCAAGGGCCTCAACCGGAAATCGAAGTGGTACGCCTTCCTGATGCTGGTGCTGATGTTTTCGCTCACCGGCCTGCCGCCGACGGTGGGCTTCTTCGCCAAGCTCGCCGTGCTTCAGGCAGTCCTCGAAGCGGGCTACACCTGGCTGGTGGTGGTCGCGGTGCTGCTCTCGGTGATCGGCGCCTTCTATTACCTGCGCATCGTGAAGCTGATGTACATGGACGAGCCCGTTGGGGAGATCACGATCGACCCGCGGGCCGACGCTCGCTGGGTGCTTTCGATCACGGCGCTCGCGACACTTGCGCTCGGCATCCTTCCCGGACCGCTCATGGACCTATGCGTGCAGGCCATCACGGCCTCGATGTAAGTGGCAACGCTCCCCGAGCTGACCGGCGACTTCACCGAAACGACGGTCTCCTCGCGGCTCGCCTACGAGGGCCGGCTGCTGAAGGTGAAGCACGACGAGGTGCGCCTGCCCGACGGCAATCCCGCCTGGCGCGAATACGTGATGCATCCCGGCGCGGTGATGATGCTCGCCTTCGTCGATCCGGAGACGATCCTGCTCGAGCGCCAGTACCGCTATCCCCGGCATCGCCACTTCATCGAGCTGCCCGCGGGCAAGCTCGAGGGCGCCGAGGAGCCGCTTTCGACCGCGAAGCGCGAGTTGATCGAGGAGTGCGGGTTCGAGGCGGGCGAGTGGTGGCACATCGCCACGCTCGACCCCTCCATCGGCTATTCCACCGAGGTGATCCACCTCTTCGGCGCCAAGGACCTCAAGCACGTGGGCGCCCAGCTGGACGTGGGCGAGCACCTCGAGACCTTCGAGGCAAAGATCTCCGATGCGCTCGAATGGGTGCGGGATGGCATCATCACCGACACCAAGACCACGTTCGGACTTCTCTGGTGGGACAAGTTCGGGACCTTCCCCTGAGTACCGGGTCATGACCACGATAGACGTCTTCGTTATCGGTGGCGGCATCAACGGCGCGGGCATCGCGCGGGATGCGGCCGGCCGCGGCCTGTCGGTGACGCTGGTCGAGAAATCAGACCTTGCGAGCGCCACCAGCTCGTGGAGCTCGAAGCTCATCCACGGGGGGCTACGCTACCTCGAGCAGTACGAGTTCGGCCTGGTTCGCGAAGCGCTGCAGGAGCGCGAGGTGCTGCTGCGGCTCGCCCCGCACATCATCCGGCCGCTGCTCTTCGTCCTGCCGCACGACGCCACCATGCGTCCTGTCTGGATGATTCGCGCGGGACTGTGGCTGTACGACCACCTCGGGGGCAAGATCACCCTGCCGGGGTCGAAGGCGGTCACTTTCCCGCACATGGAGTTCAGCGCCGGCCTCAAGGGGGAATTCCGCTCGGGCTTCGTGTACTCGGACTGCCGCGTGGACGACTCGCGCCTTACGATCGTCAACGCCATGGCGGCCCGCGAGAAGGGCGCCACCGTGCTCACGCGCACGCGCTTCGAGCGCGCGCGGCGCGTCGATGGCGAGTGGGAGGTCGAGATCGTGGATGCTCACGGCGCGAGGCGGCTGTTGCAGGCCCATGCGCTGGTGAACGCCGCGGGGCCGTGGGTGATGGACGTGCTCGGCCGGGTGGAGGGCGAAAAGGTCAAGGGCCGCGTGCGCCTGGTCAAGGGCAGCCACATCATCGTGCCCAAGGTCCACTCGCAGCGCCACGCGATCATCCTGCAGAATCCCGACAAGCGCGTGGTTTTCGTGATCCCCTACGAGAACCACTTCAGCCTCATCGGCACCACCGACGTCGCCGTCCCCGACGTCGAGGCCGCGGCGCGCATCAGCGAGGAGGAAACCGACTACCTGCTGGCCGCGGCCAACCGCTTTCTCGCGAAGGCGCTCACCCGCGCCGACGTGGTCTCGAGCTACGCCGGCGTGCGTCCCCTCTACGACGACGGCTCCGACAATCCCTCGGAGATCACCCGCGACTACGTCCTCAAGGTGGACCACCTGGATCACAAGGCGCCGCTGCTGACCATCTTCGGCGGCAAGATCACCACTTACCGACGCCTGGCGGAACAGGCCATGGAGCGCCTCGAGCCCTTCTTCCCCGGCCTCAAGGGGTCGTGGACCGCAACCGAGACGTTGCCCGGCGGAAACGTGGCGCACTTCAACGCCTTCCGCGATGAGATGCAGGCGCAATATTCCAAGCTGGGACGCGAGCTGATCGAGGGCATCGTGCGCCGCCACGGCAACCGCACCACGAAGGTACTCGGGGAGGCGAAGAAGCGCGACGACCTCGGTCGTTTCTTCGGAGCTGGTCTCACCCAACGCGAGGTCGACTACCTGCGCGCCGAGGAATGGGCACAGACCGCTGAGGACATCCTCTGGCGCCGCACCAAATGCGGGCTGCACATGAACGAGGGCGAGCGCAGGGCGGTCGAGCAATACCTCGCGTCATGAAGCCGCTCGCCGAGTTTCCGCTCGCGGCGCGCAAGGCGATCCGCGGCGTCCTCACCGACATCGACGACACCCTCACGCTCCACGGCCAGCTGCCGGCGGTGGCCTATGGCGCGCTCGAGCGCCTGCGCGCCGCGGGCCTCATGGTGATTCCCGTGACGGGCCGACCCGCGGGCTGGTGCGACCACATCGCCCGCATGTGGCCGGTGGATGCGGTGGTGGGTGAAAACGGCGCCTTCTGGTTCCGCCACGACGCTCGCGCGGGCAAGCTGGTCAAGCGCTTTGTGGTGGACGCAGAGGAGCGCGCGCTCCGCCGCGCGCGGCTGGGCGCCATCGCCGAGCGCATCCTCGCCGAGGTGCCGGGCTGCGCCATTGCCTCCGACCAGCCTTATCGAGAGGCCGATCTCGCCATCGACTTTCGCGAGGATGTCGCACCGCTCGCGATGGGCGACGTGCAGCGCATCGTGACCCTGATGGAATCCGAGGGCCTCACCGCGAAGGCGAGCTCGATCCACGTGAATGGCTGGTTCGGCGGCTACGACAAGCTGTCGACCACGCGCCTCATGATGCGCGAGGAATTTGCGATCGATATCGATGCGAGCCGCGACGCCTTCGTCTTCGCCGGCGACTCGCCCAACGACCAGCCGATGTTCAGGTTCTTCCCCAATGCGGTCGGCGTGGCGAACGTGCGCGAGATGGCTGGGCTGATGCAGGACCTTCCCGCGTGGGTCACGCCGTCGCCGGGCTCCCACGGGTTTGCCGAGCTGGTCGATGCGCTGCTGGGGTGAGTGAGCCGGCTGGCGCGCGCCACGGGCTATGAGTCGCCGCTTCGCCTGAGGCGGCACAGCTGCATGAAGTGGTCCGACATCGTCGACCGGATTCCCTGGCAAGGGGTCGCCTCGAAGGCAAGCCCGAAGTGCCGCAGCGTCGCTTCGTCCCGCGCCTCGCGGATGCGATATTCGACCAGGAAAATCGGGCCGTCGTGCGTGCGGATGACCTCCTCGATACGCTTGGCGAGCCGGTTGCCTTGCCCCGGGGCGAGGAAGTTGCTGGAAGGCGAAACGAAGCGCGCGTCGCGGCGGAAAAACGGGATCACGTAGGCCATCGGATGCGAGTGTCCAAGGATCACCAGCGCGTTCGGCGGCAACTCCGGCGCCTTCACCTCGAAGTATGCGTTGCCGAAAGGAATGCGGCCCCAGCTCATGGGGCGCGTGGTGCCGAGCAGCAGGCCCGTGAGGATCGCCAGGGCGATATAACGCGCGGCCCTGCCGCGCAGCAGGTACAGCACGCAGCCGACGATGAGCGGTCCGGAAAGCAGCTCGAGAGGCACCAGGTAGCGGTAGATCCCGAAAAGCCTGAGCCAGGCGAGGTACGAGACGGCGCTGAACACGACGAGGAATCGCCAGGCCGGATCGATGCGCGGGCGGCCAATGAGAAATTTCAGCGTGACGAGGATCCCGAGGACCATCACTGCGGCGAGACGGTAATCGCGAAAGCCCACTTCGGAGACCAGCGTGCTGCGGTGGGAGAAGTAGATCGGAAAGAAGAGCCATTGGAGGAGGTCGCGCGGGCCCCAGCTCCGGTCGAAGAACGCGGCCTGCTCCCACCACGGCGAATGGAAGACGTGGTTGTAGTAGGGGAAAGCCGGATTGCCGAACTCGCGCCACATCACCCACGCCCAATAGCCGCCGAAGAGGGCGAATCCGGCGAGCGCGAACCCGGCTGCTTCCGCGACGCGCCTTGCGCGAGCAGGCCACGGGCCCCATGAAGCGAGCGCGGCGATGAAGGCCACGCCGAAGATCGCATAGGTGAGCTTCAGGCCCACCGCGCAGCCGACCAGGAACGCAGCCCCCGCGAACGCCCGGGGATAAGGATTGTTGCCGTCGATTAGCGCGCGCACCACCAGCCAGAGCGCCGCCATCAGCGGCGCGGCCGACAGCCACTCGTTCATGGTCGAGCCGAGTGTCGCCTGCCCGGCCGCACCGGTGACGCCGATCGCGAACGCGGCCGCGATCCACGCCAACGCCCCGCGCTCGGCGCGCGCCGGGAAGAGCAGGGCGGCGGTGCGCAGCAGGAAGAAC
>JANNKG010000393.1:0-8550 GCA_031396185.1 Burkholderiales bacterium
GGGGATTGCAATGCGCCGACTACTGTTCGTCCGTCCTTCGCGGACGGCCCGTCGGGCGCCCTTCTACGTGGCGCTGCTGGCGCTCGTGGCGCTGGGAATCGTAGGATTCGGCGTTGCTTCACGGCCCCAGGACCCGGCGCCGGCGTCATCCCAGCGGGCAGCCCCAACGGAGCCTCCCCCCGGCAAGGCATCCGACGGAGGACAGCAGATCCCGCTGCCCCTGCGAACCCCTGGACCCCGAAGTCACTGGATGTAATCCTCGATCCACCGCCACGCACCCGGAAAGGCCTCGCCATGATCTACACCATCGCCATCGTCCTCATCGTCCTCTGGCTGCTCGGCCTCGTGAGCTCGTACACGATGGGCGGGTTCATCCACATCCTGCTGGTCGTGGCCCTGGTGGTCGTCCTGGTCAACTTCTTGAGCGGGCACAAACGCTAGGCCGGGAACCTGCCGTAGTCGCGGGTCGTAGCGGCGCCAAGCCGCAAGCGCGCGTTCAGTGCCCCAGCAGGTCGCCGGCGGGGCTGAGGACATCGACGCGATCGCAGATCACCTTCGCGATCGCCAACAGGGGTGCGCCCAGCAGCAGGCCCCAGATGCCCCAGAGCCAGCCAAAGAACAACAGTGCGATGAAAAGCACCGCTGCGTTCACGCGCGCGAAGCGACTCTGCACCCAGGTCATGAGCAGCGATCCCACCGCGGCCGCGACCACCAGCGACACCGCCGCCACCGAGAGCGCGCCGAGCGGGGTACCGAACTGCAGGAAGGCGGCGAAGCCGCTCGCGATGGCGAAGAACACCGGCCCGAGGTAGGGCACGAAATGAAGCACGCCCGCGGCGAAGCCCCACACCCCAGCCTGCTCCATCCCCATCGCCTCGAAAGCGAGCCAGGTGGCCAGCCCCACCAGGATGTTGGAGCCGACGGTGACCATCAGGTAGCGCTGGATCTGCGTATCGATCTCCTCGAGGATGCGCACCGCATCCTTCTTGCGCGATAGCGATGGGCCGACGAGTTGCACGAGCTTGCGCCGAAAGTGCTCGCCCGAAGCGAGCAGGAAATAGGCGAGCAGCAGGACGATGGGCGCCTGCGCGGCAACCGTGAAAAGCAGCGCCGATTGCGCCACCACGTAGTCACGCACCCAGACGGGCTCTGCGTCACGGGTCGCGGCGGGGGCCGGCGCGGGGGGCGCGGGCTTCCTGGCGGGCTTGCGCTCGAGCGCGGTCGCGGCCGTCACAGCTGTCGCGGCCGTCGCATCCGTCGCCGCGCCTTGCAGCTCGGTGGCCGCTTCCTGGATCTTCTGCAGGGATGAGGGCCCCTCCTCGCGCGCCATGCGTACCTGCTCGCGCACCTTGCGCGCCGCCTCGGGAAGCTTGGCGATCATCGCGGCCGCGTCTTCTCCGAGCGAAACCGTCGCCCACGAAGCGCCGGCGAGGAGTGTCACCATCACCAATGCCGCGCCGAGTGGCCGTGGCACGCGCCGGTCCTTGAGCCAGTCGACCAGCGGGCGCAGCGCGTAACTCGTCAAAATGCCGATCAGCAAGGGGACGAAGAACGCGCGCGCCAGGTAAAGGGAGGCGACCACACCGATCACGCCGAGAATGCCGACCCAGACCACCAGTGGCGAAGTGCGCCGCGTCTTTGCCGGGATCGTCGCCTCGGGGACGATTTCGGGCACCGCCGGAAGGGCGTCCACGGGCGCGACCGCTGCTACGGCAACCGGCTCCGGCACCGAATCCGCGGGATCGCTCACAGCGCCGCCTGCTGGCGCGAATACTCCCTGCGCTTCATCGCGAGGTAGTCGCCCAGGTCCATCTCGTGCAACTGCCGCGGGAAGCGCCCGGCCGCCGCGAACCAGTCGCGCAGGCTCTTCTCGACTCGCTGGGCTGGCGGGGCCGAGAGCGCGCCGAGATACGCCTCGATCGCCAGGTAGTAGCGCATCGTGTTTCGCTCGACCAGGCCGCGCATGCCGCCGATGTAGCGCGGCTCCCCGCCCTGCTCGCCGGCAACCCGGCTGAAGCCGACCTTGTCGCGCCCGCTGGTCCCGAGGTAGACGCGCATCGCCAGCCGCCCTGCCGCACCGAAGGAATAGGAGTACGAAAGGCGCAGGAAGGTACGGCCATCGTCCGTGGGGACCGCCTGGAGGACGATGCGATAGTCGCGTGTACCGATCGGACCCTCGGGAGCGTCCAGCCTGACCTGCAGGTACCCCGGGGTCGTAGCGACGACGCGGAAGCCGAACTCGAGCCGATGGGCATCCTCCAGAGGCTGGTCATGTTTTTTTCCGATGCTCACCCGAAGGACCGTGGGCCCGGACGGCCGGCAGAGCTTGGTGTTGAGATGCAGGATCAGTACCTCGCACCACTGGCCGGGCGTCTGCAATGCGGCGCTCACGGTCGCGAACGGATGGTTGGCGAGCGCATAGACCTCGCCCGAGACGCCGTTAGGGGCCTCGGTCGACTCCAGGTGCAGCGGGCGGTGGAACGCGTTGTGGGCAAGCGAATGCGCAAGTGCGGCGTGCCGCGCGCGCAGCGCGAGGGCGGCCGAATCCGGATCGTCGGCGCGAGGGGCCGCTGCTAGCGGGACCGCCGCCAGGCATGCGAACGCGAGGAGCGTGCGTCCTAGAGCCAGTAGGCCCATAGGCGTGCTGCAACCTCCCGCGCCCGGTGGGCGAGTGCGCGGTCGCTCCAGCTTTGCGGGGTGATGGCATCCGAGGCGGCGAGGTCGGCGTCGAACACTGCGCGCATCTGCCCTCCGAACTGCGCCCCGAGGATGACCGCGTTGACCTCGTCGTTGTACAGGAAGCTGCGCCAATCGAGATTGGTGGACCCCACCGTCGACCACACGCCATCGATCGACGCGGTCTTGGCGTGCAGCAGGGGGCCGCGGCGCTCGTGGATTTTCACTCCGCCGGCGAGCAGCTCGGCGTAATAGGAGCGCCCGGCATTGAACACCAGCCACGAATCGCTGTTGCCCGGCAGGATGATCGACACGTCCACCCCGCGCGCCGCCGCGTCCTTGAGCGCGGCGAGAAGCTGCGGGTCGGGCACGAAATAGGCGTTGGTCAGGTGCACGCTGCTCTCTGCGGCTCCGATCGCCGAGATGAGCGTCGCGTAGATGAGGCTGTAGTCATCATCGGGCGTGCTGCCGATGGCGCGCACCAGATCCCCGCCCGCGGTCACCGGGCGCGGGAAATGGTTACGCGACGCGAGCGCCGCCCCCTTCTGCTTCTCCCACGTAGCGAGGTAGAGCTTCTGGAACTCGGCGACCACCGGGCCTTCGATCATGAGGTGGGTGTCGCGCCAGCCGGCCACGGAGCCGCGGCGGCTCGAGCCGCCCCGCGAGGAGCCGCGCGAATAGACGCTACTGATATTGATTCCGCCCAGGAACACGCTCCGCCCGTCGACGATCAGCAGCTTGCGGTGGTCGCGCTGGTTCACGTCCCACCCGGCCTTCGCCGTGAGCGGGTTGACCGGGTTGTACTCGACCAGCTTCACGCCACTGTCGCTGAGGGCCTTGAAGAATGCCTTCGGTGTCTCGAGCGAGCCGACGCTGTCGTAGACCAGCGTGACTTCCACGCCCTGCGCCTGCTTTGCCTTCAGCGCGGCTGCGAATTTCCGGCCCACCTCATCATCCTCGATGATGTAGGTCTCCATGTGGATGTGGTCCCTGGCGCCGCGGATTGCCTCGAACATCGCAGCGAACGTGGCCGGTCCATCCTGCAGCAGGACAACCTTGTTGCCGACGGTGAGGGGGCTGCCGGCGACGCCTTCCTCGAGGGCGAGGTGGCGCTCGAAGATGCCAGTCTCCACGCCGCGGCTTGCCAGGCGGGCCAGGATGGCCTTGCTCTCCTGCGCGGACAACGGGCCGCGCGCGCCTTCCAGCCGCACCGCCCGCGAGGGGCGCTGGCCCATGTCGGGATCGATGGTCGGCAGCGAGCCGCAGCCGGCAGCGGCGGCAAGTGCTAGCGCCGCAAGCGTGCGGGCTACTTGGGAAAGCTCGAAGATGCGCGCTCCAGGCTCTTCTGCATCGCCTTCCAGGCTTGCTCCATTCCGTCCTTCAGGTGGGCGCCGGCGGACTCGCCCGCTGCACGCATCTGCTGGAAGGATTTCTGTGCGGCTTCGCGGCTCGCGCGGAGCGTGCGGACCTGGTCGACATAAAGGGTGCGCGCCTCGTCGCTGGCGCTCGCCCCCCTGGCGGAGAGCGCATCGACTTCTTCATCCCACTTCTTCAACTGTGCCTTCATCCTGGTGACGTAATCGGCATTGATGCCCATGTTCGTGGCCTTCGCGATTCGGGTGCGGCAATCACCGCCCAACGCGTTCAGGATAGTCCCATGGCGCCCCCAAATCTGTGCGCCAGCGCACGTTGACATGGATTACATCAGCCTAAGACACCACCTACATACCGCGTCGCCGCAACGGTAGAAAGTGGCCTGACTCGCCCCGGCACCAACAGCCTCGGCCCTTTTAAGAATTCACTGGAGACACTGATGAACGCAATCCTCAGAACGACGCTGGTCGTGGCGGGCCTCGCCGCGGCCTCCCCCGCTCTCGCCTGGAACGTATGGCCCGATGTCGACTTCGAGTGGTATGCGAATGTCGGCCGCCCGAACGTGACGGTGGAGGCGCATCCCGCGCCGCGCGCCGGATACATCTGGTCGCCTGCCCGCTATGACTGGACCGGCACCCGCCAAGTCTACGTGCCGGGCGTATGGGTCAAGGACGATTACGACCAGCAGTCGGCGTCGTACGCCCGCGGCACCACGGTCATCTATTCGACCGGACCGCTCGAGCTGCGCGACCGCGACGGCAACGTGATCCCGATCACCGCGGATGCGTATCCGGTCGGCTCCGCCGTCCGCTAAGCGTCATTCGGCTTACCCGCGGGTATCGCGCCAAGAGCTATCCCTTTGCGCGATACCCGCACGCCACCTATCAACAGGAGAGACACCATGAAATATTCAATGCTGATTGCCGGAACGATCGCCGCGCTTGGAATGGCCGCGTGTGAAAGACCCACTGTCGTGACGCCCGCTACGACCGTGGTCGCGGTTCCGGGGCCTGCTGGCGCTACCGGCGCCACCGGCGCGACTGGCGCGCCCGCCGAGAAGGGCGCCACGGGCGCAACCGGCAGCACCGGCGCAGCTGGCAGCACGGGAGCGACCGGGTACACCGGCGCCACGGGCTCCACCGGGGCCGATGGGCAGCGCGGCAAAACCGGCGACACCATCGTCGTAGTGCCCGCACGCTAGAAACTCCGGGATTTCGGCTTTCGACCCGCGGCTCCGTGCCCTAGCGCACGGAGCCGGTTTCTTTTTAGGGCAGCAAATTCATGGACCTGCGGGGACTACGGTGGTATCGTCGTGCAAACGACGAGGGAGTAAATCATGAATAGCAGATTGATCCGTGCAGGCGTTGCCGCACTTCTCCTGATTTCCGCTCCGGCGCTGGCGCAGGTGGCCCCGCCCTTGGGCACCTCCGAGCAATTCGGCACGATTAGCGCCGCAGGACTCGTCGGCCAAGCCGGCAATGGCGCTCTCATCGCCGGAAGTGTCGGTTCCAACACCGCCATCAGCAACTTCCCGCCTTCGGACGTGGTACCCGCACCCGGGCGCAGGGTGTTCCCGGTCGCTGATCCAGTCGTGGCATCGGCGCTGAACGATGCCAACACCGCGTTCAATTTCCTCCAGGCCCAGGGGCCCGGGACCGTCCTCGCTGACAATCTGGCAACCGTCGGACCGCTGACCTCGGGGATCTTCTCGACAACCACCGGCGCGGCCGATCTGCCTGCCGGGGCGGTCCTTGTCCTCAACGGGCCGGGGATCTTCGTGTTCAACGTCGACTCGTTGACGGCGAACGTCCTTTCCTCGGTCGCGGGCACAGCGAACCCCTGCAACGTCTTCTTTTCCGTCCAATCTTCCGCGACCCTCAACGGGAACAACTTCTTTGGCACCGTCATCGCACTCGCATCGGTCACCATCGGAGACATCGTCGGGCCCCTGGTCGGCACCAACCTGCAGGGCCGCGCTGTCGGACTGACGGGGGCCGTGACGCTGGCGGGCGACGGCGGCACCACCGTCGGCGGGTGCAGCGCCGGCGCGCTTGCCCTCGCGGGCACACGTATTCCGACACTCTCCGAGTGGGCGATGATCCTGCTCGCGATGCTGATGGCCGGCGCAGGCATCGTCGCGATGCGCAGGAAAGGCGCAAAGCTCTGACGGACGGCGCGAGGCTACGCCTCGCGCTATGTTCGCTTCCGCACGGACTGGGGTTCGTGTAGACGCCATACTGGGCGCCTTCAAATCGGGAGGCGTCATGAATTCAGCCCTGAAACATGCGGTCGCAATGGCCGGACTGGCCTTCGCCGCGAATGCCACGGCCGAAGTTGTATTCTTCGAGCGCGAAGGCTTCGGGGGGCGCTCGTTCAGCACCGCCAAGCAGGTGCGCAATTTCGAGCGCTTTGGATTCAACGACCGCGCCTCCTCGGTAGTGGTCAAGCGCGAGCGCTGGGAGGTCTGCGAGGACGCCCGCTTCGAGGGACGCTGCGTGGTGCTGCGCCCCGGCCGGTATGCCTCGCTCGCAGCGATGGGTTTGAACGATCGCGTCTCATCGGTACGCATCGTGAGCCGCCAGGTCCGCGTCGAGGACAACCGCTATGCACCCCCCCCGGTCCCGTTCTACGACGCGAGCCGACGCAAGAACGAGCAGCTCTTCCAGGCCGACGTGACGTCGGTCCGCGCCGTGGTCGGGCAACCCGAGCAGCGTTGCTGGGTGGAGCGCGAGCAGGTGTCCCAGGATCGCGGCAATGCCAACGTGCCCGGCGCGATCGTGGGCGCCATCATCGGCGGCGTCCTCGGACACCAAGTTGGCGGTGGGCGCGGCAAGGATCTTGCGACGGCAGGCGGCGCGGTTGCCGGAGCCGCGGTCGGGGCCAACGTTGGCCGCGATGGCCGCGGCTCGTCGGCATATTCCCAGGACGTAAGACGTTGCGAGAACGTGCCCAGCCAGGCGCAGCCCAGCTACTGGGACGTGACCTACGAGTTTCGCGGGCAACAGCATCGCATGCAGGTGTCCTCGCCCCCGGGTCGCACCGTGACCGTCAACGCACGAGGCGAGCCGCGGGCATAGCAATATCCCCGCGCTGGCTCTATAGGGCCCCTCCTTGATCCGGCTCAGCTTCGCGATCGAGCTCCGCTACGAGATCGCCGACCAGCCCGCGGACTTCATATTCAACGTCCATGCGGCGCACACGCCGTGGCAGGCGGTGGTTTCCGAGCAGGTCACGGTCACGCCGACTCTCCAGCACCTGCTGCAGACCGACGCGGTGCACGGGAACCGCTACATGCGCCTGCGCGCGCCCCCCGGTTCCCTGGTGGTGCGCTACGAAGCCACGGTCGACATCGATCACCATCGCGAGTCACCGGCCGCGCTCGAAGAGATGCCGGTCGCGAGGCTCGCCCCGCACATCATGGAGTTCGTCTATCCCAGCCGCTACTGCCAGTCGGACCGGCTGCGGCGCTACGCGACCCGCGAGTTCGGGCACTTGCGGCAAGGCTACTGGCGGGTGCAGGCGATCCACGACTGGGTGCGCAGCCACGTGGCATTCACGCCCGGAAGCTCGAACAGCAGCACCTCCGCCGTCGATACGCTGCTCGAGCAGGCGGGCGTATGCCGGGACTTCGCCCACCTCATGATCGCGCTGTGCCGCGCGGTGAACATCCCCGCGCGCTTCGTGACCGGGATCGATTATGGCGCCGCGGTGGAGCTGGGCTTGCCGGACTTCCACGCTTACGTGGAGGTGTTCTTGAGCGACCGCTGGTATGCATTCGACCCCACCGGCATCACCGCGCCCATGGGCCTGGTCCGCATCGGCACCGGCCGCGATGCCGCCGACGTTTCCTTCGCCACCATGTTCGGCGCAGTTCGGTCGCAGGCCCCGTTGATCACGGTCTCCGCGCTCGACGATCCGGCCAATGGCTTCTTCCTTCCGCAGCACTCGAACCAGGCGCTGTCGACCGCGAGCGGCGCGCCGCGCGAAAGGGATTGACAGGTCGCTGCGGATATGTCACCTTTCGGTGACATATGAAACCCGACGAGATGGATGCCGTGTTCTCCGCGCTCTCCAGCGAGCCGCGGCGGCGCATCCTCGACATCCTCAAGAAGGAGCCGGGCGCCAACGTGAACCGGGTGTGCGAGTTCTTCGCGTTCGGGCGCGTCGCGGTGATGAAGCACCTCGACGTGCTCGAGGACGCCAACCTGGTGCTCTCGGAGCGCGTCGGGCGCGAGCGCCTGCTCTACTTCAATCCCGTTCCGATCCACATGATCTACGACCGCTGGACCACCGAGTTCAGCGCCTACTGGGCCGGGCGGTTGGCGCGCATGAAATACCGGCTCGAGAACGCACCGGTTCCAATCACGAAAAAGGGAGGCAGGCGTGGCTGACAAGGGCAAGGCCGTATTCCGCGTGGTGATCGACGGGTCCCAGCAGGCGATCTTCGACGAGCTCACCCGCACCGATCGCCCGCTGGGCGCGATCTTCAACGCGCGCATG
>JANNKG010000277.1:0-20685 GCA_031396185.1 Burkholderiales bacterium
GACGCCGCGCGTCTCGAGCAGCAGATCGCGCAGCTCGCCGCTTGCAAGGGCAAGCTGGGCGAGAGCGCCCGCCGCCTCAAGGAGTGCTTCGACGCGCAGTCCGACACGTACAAGCGCTACCTGCGCATGCTCGTGTACGCGAACGAGCTGCATTCGGAAGACACCAGCGTTGCGGCGAGCCTCGAGCTTCGCCAGCGGGTCACGGTCCTGGGATCGAAGATCACGGAGGCGGTCTCGTTCGTGAGCCCCGAGGTCCTCGCCGTCGGCAGCGCGAAGATCGACGCGTTCCTCGCCGCCGAGCCCGGGCTCGCGACCTACCGCCATCCCTTGCGCGAAATCCTGCGCGCCGCGCCGCACACGCTCGACGCGCAAGGCGAGGCCCTCGTGGCGAGCTTCAATCTCTCGCGGGGCGCGGCGGGCTCGGCCTTCGAGACCCTGACCAACGCAGACATGCCGTGGCCGACGATCAAGCTCGCCGACGGCACGGAGGTGAAGATCGACGAGGCTGCGTTCGGCAAGTACCGCGAGGCGCCGAATCGCGAAGACCGCCGCAAGGCCTACGAGGCGCTCTTCGGGAAGTACAAGGAGTTCGAGCGTACGCTCGGGGTCACCTTTTACGCGAGCCTCAAGGAGGACACGGTCTACTCACGGGTCCGCAAGTACCCTGACTCGTTCTCGCGCGCGATGGACACGAACAACCTGCCCCTCGCGGTCTACGACACACTGGTGAAAAGCGCCAACGAAAGCCTGCCGACATTGCACCGCTACTACAAGCTGCGCGGGCGAATCCTCGGCATCCCCGACATGCGCTATTACGACCTCGCAGCGCCCCTGGTGAGCGGAGGGCGCAAGTACCCGATCGACGAGGGAGTGCGGATCATGCTCGACTCGGTCAGGCCGCTGGGTGATGCCTATGCCGCCGCCATGGCCCAGGGTGTGAAAGACCGCTGGATGGACGTCTATCCGCGTCCGCGCAAGCTCTCCGGGGCGCATGCCTTCGGCGCGGCCTACGACGTGCATCCCTACCTGATGCTCAATTACAACGACAATTACGAGTCGGTGTCCACGCTCGCCCACGAATGGGGACACGCCATGCACTCGTACCTGTCGAATCGCGGCCAACCGTTCGCGACCGCGTCGTACGCGACCTTTGTCGCCGAGATCGCCTCGACCGCTAACGAGGCCTTCCTCCTCGAGCATGTCCTGAAGATCGCCGCCAACGACGACGAGCGCTTGCTCTACCTGGGCTCGGCGCTGGAGACGCTGCGCGGCACGTTCTTTCACCAAGTGATGCTGGCGGAGTTCGAGCGCCAGGCTCACGCGCTGGTGGACAAGGGCGAGACGCTGACCGCGGAGAAGCTCACGCGCATCAACGCGGAAATCGTGCGCCGCTACCACGGCCACAACGAAGGCGTGGTCAAGGTGGACGACCTCTACACCATGAACTGGGCCCGGATACCGCATTTCTATCGCGCGTTCTACGTGTTCCAGTACGCCACCTCCATCGCCGCGGGATCGCTGTTCGCCGATGCGATCCTCAAGGGCGAGCCGGGCGCGCGCGAGCGCTACCTCAAGCTCCTCTCCTCCGGGGGGTCGGACTATCCGTACGAGCTGGTGAAGGCGGCGGGCGTCGACCTGGCCTCTCCGGCTCCCTACGCGGCGGTGGCCTCGCGCATGAACCGGATCATGGACCAGATCGAGGCAATCCTCGCGCGCCGCGGGAAATGACGACTACTCGCGGGTAAGGGACTTGATGAGGGGGCAGGACGCGCGCCCCGCCCCGCGGCACGCTTCGATGAGCTCGCCCAGTTCGCCGCGCATCCGCTGGAGCTCCGCAATGCGCGACTCGATGACCGCGAAGCGCTTCTCCGCGATGACTCGCGTTTCGCGGCACGCGCGACCGTCGGAGAGCTCGAGCAAAAGGCCGATCTCGTCGAGCGTGAAGCCCAGCTGCTGCGCGCGCCGGATGAAGTTGATCTGGTGCAGCACCGCGATCGGATACCTGCGGTGGCCGCCGGGCGGCTTGCGCGGCTCGCCGATCAATCCGCGCCGCTGGTAATAACGGATCGTCTCTACGTTGACCCCGGCGGCTTTCGCCACCCGGCCAATCGTCATCGTCTCCGGCATCGGGACCCTTCCTCGCTTCCCTTGGGTTACGTACGCCTGCGCACTATAGATTCCGTACCGTAGTACAAAGTCCATAGGAAAATCCAAAGGGATCATGGGGTTGCCGGTAAGAAATTCCCGGCCTCACTGCGCTGCATGTTCGATCCCGCGCGCGATGCGCTCACGCAGCATCAGACAAGGCAGCCATTCTCACCGCTCTTTGCTCCGCATCTCGGCAACCCAGGCGACCGGGAGCGCCACGTTCTTGCCGGCGCTCGAGGGATGCGGCGAGGCGAGTATTCCGACCACCTTGCCGAAGGCGTCGAGCAGCGGCCCGCCGCTCATCGATGGCGTCACCAGCATCGAAAGCGCCATCACGCTGCCGCCGTCGGCCGCACTCAAGCCGGTCACCTTCCCCTCGACGATCACCGCGTCGCCGGCGGCGTTGACCGACGCCGCGTAAACCTTGCTGCCGAGGATCGGATCGCCTGCCGCCAGACGCAGCGGCCAGCTGCCCACGCCGGGGACGGCAAGCTTGCACACGTTGCGATCGCGACCCGCTCTCGCGACCTGCGCGGGAACAGTGCGCGGGCCGAAGCTCACCATCAGTTGCGTGTTCGGCGCAAAGCCCTGGCAGGTCGTGACCATCACGCCCTGCTCGATCGCGAAGGCCTGGCCGAGGACCGTTGCGCGCCCCTGCATGTCGATGCTGTGCACCCGCCCCACCGCGGGCGCCACCGCGGCAACGATCTCCTGGGGAATGCTTGCCCCGGGCCCCGCTGAGGGACGCAGAAGGAAATAGAGCCCTGCGAGTACCAGGGCAGTGGCCCCGGCAGCCAGGCCCCACTTGGGGCCCGCGGCGATGGCGCGCTTCGGGCGCAGGAAACCAGAGTCGCGCAGCGACGCGTCGTAGTCCGCGCGGCGCTGGGGATCGGACAACACTTCGTAGGCCTCGTGGACGAGCGAAGCCTCGGGGGCATCGGCCGTGGACCCTGCGGTCATCAGCACGCGCCGCTTGCGGTACGCGGCGACAATCTCGCCGGCGCTCGAACTGCGCGGGACGTCGAGGACTTCATAGAGCGTGTTCTTGCCGCCGTACATGTCGCAATGATAAAGAAAAAACACGGTACCCTTGCGCCGACGATGCGACCCGACCCGAAGCCCGACTCGCCGTACGCCGCGGCGCGATTGCTGGTGACCCTGCTGCTGATGACGATCGGCGCGAGCGGCATGTACGTGGTGCCGGTGGTGCTGCCGGCGGTTCAGGCCGAGTTCGGCGTCGCGCGGGCCGACGCGTCGCTACCGTATTCGATGCTCCTCATCGGCTTTGGCGTAGGCGGCCTGCTGATGGGACGGCTCGCGGATCGCTTCGGCGTCATGGTTCCACTGCTGATCGGCGCCGCCAGCCTCGGCACCGGCTTCGTCGTCGCCGGCAACGCGCGCGACATGGGGACCTTCGTCCTCGCCCACGGCGTGCTGATGGGTTTGCTCGGCAGCGCCGCGACCTTTTCGCCGCTGCTTGCCGACACCTCGCTCTGGTGGGTGAAGCGGCGCGGCATCGCGGTGGCGGTCTGCGCGAGCGGCAATTACCTTGGCGGGGCGATCTGGCCGCCGATCGTGCAGCACTTCGTCGAAACCCTCGGCTGGCGCCAGAGCTACATCGGCCTGGGCGTGTTCTGCGGCGTCGCGATGGGCGTGCTTGCGCTCGCGATGCATCGGCGCGCGCCAATCGCGGTGGACTCCGCGCCAAAGCCCGGCACCGGCGCCCACGCCGGAAAACCGTTCGGGCTGCCGCAGCCCCTGGCGCTCGCGCTGCTCATGGTGGCAGGAGTCGGATGCTGCGTGGCGATGTCGATGCCGCAGGTGCACATCGTCGCGTACTGCGGCGACCTCGGATTCGGAGCGGCCAACGGCGCGCAGATGCTCTCGGTCATGCTCGCCTTCGGCATCGTGAGCCGCCTGGTTTCCGGGGCGATCTGCGATCGCATCGGCGGGCTGCGCACGCTGTTGCTGGGCGCAGCCCTGCAGGCGGTGGCCCTCCTGCTCTTCCTGCCGTTCAAGGGGCTGGTCTCGCTCTATGTGATCTCGGCGCTGTTCGGACTCTTCCAGGGCGGCATCGTGCCCTCCTACGCGATCATCGTGCGCGAGCACTTTCCCGCGGCGCGTGCCGGCGCTTTCGTAGGAGCGGTGATCATGAGCACGATGATCGGAATGGCGCTCGGCGGCTGGATGTCGGGGCGGATCTTCGACCTCACCGGTTCCTACTCGGCGGCGTTCGTGAACGGAATCGCATTCAACCTGGTCACCCTTGCGATCGCCTACGTCCTCCTGCGCCGCACTACAAGTCGTCGGGCACCTTAGGCGGAGGGCGAAACGCCTTCTCGAGGCGATCCTCGCGCTCCGGCGCGATCGCGCCAGGCATGTTCGGCATTGGAGGGGCGGGCTGCGCAACCGGCGACGCCGGCGGCGGGGCTGCCACAGGCGTGCCCGCGGTCCGCGGCGCATCGGTCCAACCGGCGGGAATGACCACATAACGGCCCTGGCCGCCGGCCTGTGTCGCGACCGCAACCACGCGCCCAAAGGTGTCGAGAAGCGGCGCGCCCGGCATCTGGGGGTTCGGAGGCACGGTGGCCTCGATCACCTTGCCGCGCGGCGCGGGCTCAACGACCCGCATCACACGCCCTTCTTTCAGCACCACTTCGCCCACGGCATTCACGCTGGCGCCATACACCACGTCACCCACACGCGCCTCGGTACTGCTCACCGACAGCGGCCAGCTGCCCGCTCCCTCGACCTCGAGCTTGCAGAGGCCCAGCACCTCGTCGGCCATGGCGACGCGCGCGGACACCTGGCGAGGATTCAGGTTCACCGCTAGCAGCGCACCAGGCGCGATGCCGTGGCAGCTGGCAACCATTACACCCGCGTCGATGGCGAGCGCGAGCCCCAGGGGGCGCGACTGCCCCGACATGTCGATGCTGAGGAGGCGTCCGATGGCGGGCGTCGCAGCGGCGGCGATCTCCGCGGAGCTACGGCCCACCGGCCGCGCGGCTTCGTCCGCAGGGCGCTTCACCGTGTAGTAATAGATGCCCGCCGCAAACGCCGCGATCACGATGCCTGCCAAGGCGCCCTGGGTTGCGCCGAATGACGGCTTGAGCTGGGCGGCCGCGAGCTGGCGGTCGTAGGCGGCGCGGCGGTCGAGGTCGGAGAGGACCTCGAAGGCCTCGCGCTGGCGGGCTTCGCCCTTGAGGTCGGGCGGAGCATTTTCCTTGCGCCGCGCAGCCGCAAGGCGGTTGTGGGCAAGGCCGATATCGTTGTGCTTCGCGTTGGGCTTGACGCCCAGGATCTCGTAGTAAGTCGGTGTTCTCTTCGCCATGGCGCCGGATTCTACCTTGGCGCGCGAGTCACGAGGTCGTCTGCAGCCTTCGGATCAGCTCGTCGATCAGGTCGTCGCCCCCGCCGGACCTGACACGATGCTGGCGCAACACACCCGCCAACTCGGGCCGGCGGTAGCCCGAGCGAATGAAGACCTCCGCGATGGCACGCTGCACATTGACCGACTTGGATTCGGCAAAGGAGCGCGTGAGATCGTCCAGGATCTCGCGGTCGTCGATCCTCAGTCGCGCAAGGGTGTCGAGCGCGCGAACCTGCGCCGCGGAAGCGGGCATGCGAGCCACTCCAGACGCGATCGATCGAAGCTCGCGCGAATCGGTCACCGGCCTATTGCGAAGGTATGCCTGCGCGATCTGGACCTCGCTGACATCGGTGCTGGTGAGCGCACGGAGCACCTGCGCGTGGGCCTCGGCACCGCCCAGGCACGCCAAGGCCGCGGCGCGGGCGACGGGGCCGGAACGGGTGGGCGCCTGCGCGACGCGCGCCAGCTCGTCCTCGAGGGCGCCGTCGCGGTTGAGCGTGCAGACCAGGTCGACTTCGGCGAAACCGAGGGCGTTGCGCGCCAGAAGCTCGGACACCATTCGGCCGTGCTCGGTGGCTTGCTGCTGCGGCGTGAGCCAGCCCAACTCGCCCGAGAGCGCGATGAGGCGCGCGCGCATCGCGGGCTGGGTCGTTGAGCGCGCCGTCGCCAGAACACGCTCGCGGGTCACCGCATCGGTGGCCATCGCGGCGAACGCGCGCTGGAACTGCGGCGCCTGGCGCTCGGCTTCCGAAAGCGACGCCAGCAACTTTTCGACACGATCGATCACCGCGCGCGCATCGCCCTTGTCACTCTGCATCATGCGGTGGATCGCGCCCAGCTTCTGCGCAGCGCCGAGGCGATCGTCGAACAACTGGCAGATCTGCCCGCGATAGGCCGCCTCGGCCGGCGTCTCCGACGCATTGGTATGGGTCATCGAGTTGCGGCTGAAGATCTGCAGCAGCTTGGCACTCGGGCGCCCGCTGCCGAAATCGCGTGCCGCGCCGGCGTCGAAATATTTGTTGAGCAGCATCGCCGCCGTCGGCCCGACCGGCGCCGAGGAGGAGAAGCCGTAGATCAGCGGGACCTTGGAGAAGATGCGGCGCATGCGCGTGCGGCTGCTCTCCCCGTGGGTCGCATTGCGAGTCGCCTCGGGATTCAGGCTCTCGCAGCCGAAGAGATAAACCTCCCTCAGCTTCGAGAAGAGCCCCGGGCAGGAATCGCTGCACGCCGCGCGCTCGAGCTCGTCGACGCGCAGGTACTCGTTGTTTTCCAGGCGATCGGAATAAAAGTCGTCGCCGGCGTTGAAGTGGCCAGAGACCACGAGGACGTCGCACTGGACGCCCTTGCGGCAGGAAGTCCCGAGCCACTCGGCACGGCCCTTCTCCACCAGCTCGACGAAGTCGTACGCCCCTGGAGGCAGGCGCTTGCGAAAGGTTTCCTTCTCGTCGGCGGAATTGACGGTGATCGTGCAGACGGTCTTGCGCTCGCCATGGGCCTGGGGGCTCCCGAGGAGGGCGGCAGCGACGACGATGAGGGCGGGAATCCACACGCATCGATTTTCATCGGGCGCCAGCCCAAAAGATGCAGGAGGGACAATGCAATGAAGGTGGGAGATGTCCTACCGAGACGCCTAAAAATCAGGCGAACTGGTCTACCAGCTCCCGGGCGAGCTTCGCCAACGTCTGGCGCAGCAGCGCCGGCGTGCGCACCTCGAAGCGAAACGGCAGGCGCATCAGCTCGCGCGCGTACCAGTCGAGCTCGTCTGCGGAACCCTTCAGCAGGACCCCGCCCTCGCAGGGCTCGGCGACCCCGGCCGTCGGGTGCAACTCGCGCTTCGCGGTGGCGAGGTCGGTGTGCAGCAAGACCTCCACCTGAACGGCGCGGGGCAGTGTGGCCATCGCGCGCGTGAGGTACTCGGAGGCGTCGAAGCCGTCGGGGCGCTGGAACTCGCGCACGGTGACTGCGGCATGCGCGATCCGGTCCAGGCGGAGCGTGCGCAGGCCCGAGCGCAAATGACAATGGCCGACCACATACCAACGCCCGCCGCGATACACCAGCCCGTAGACATCGAAGGCGCGCGTAGTGAGGGCACCATCGGCCGCGCGGTAGCTCATCGACGCTTCGCGGCGCGTCTGCGCTGATTCGCTCAGCACCCGCAGCAACTTGGTATCCGCGTTGACGCGGGCATCGCCGGTCTGCAGGGCCACGCTCTCGCGCAGCGCGGCGATGGTTTTGCGGGGGGCGCTGGGGAGTACGCGATCGAGCTTGGCCTGCACGCTTTCGATCGCGGGCGCCGCCCCCGCAAGCCCGAGCCCGCGCGCGGCGATGAGGCCGAGCGAGAGCGCCTGCGCCTCCTCGTCGGTGAACATCATCGGCGGCAGCTTGAATCCCGCGACCAGCCGGTAGCCTCCGTAGCGCCCCTGCTCGGTGGTGATCGGAATGCCCATCTCCTCCAGCATCGCGATGTAGCGGCGCAGCGTGCGGCGATCCACGGCGATGCGTCGCGCCAACTCGGCGCCGCTGATCTGACCGTGGGATTGCAGAAGCTCGAGGACCGCGAGGACGCGCGTAGTGGGGTGAGCCATAGCGCGACTTTATCCTGTAACTAGGACGGCTATTGCCCTAATTGCGCCTTATCGTTCACGCCATGAACCACGCCCTCCGGCTGCTCGCCGCGTCCCTCCTGCTACTCCTCCTTATCGCTGCCGCGTGCCAGCGGCAGGCCATCGCACAGGAGGGCGTTTCCCGCGAAAGCCAGCGCGCCATTCGCGAGACACCCATGCAAGCACCGACGACCAACTGGACCATGACCTGCTGCGAACGCGCGAGCTGCGCTGGGATCGAACGGTGGTAACCCACCAGGAGATCGCCATGTCCTCGAGCACATTGACCCCAGGCAACCTTCCCGCCAGCCCCGATCGCCGCATTCTGCAGGGCCATGGCACCGCCGCGCTCGGTCCGAGCGACACCTCCGACAGCGG
Organism: Burkholderiales bacterium; assembly: GCA_031396185.1. Classification (GTDB taxonomy): domain Bacteria; phylum Pseudomonadota; class Gammaproteobacteria; order Burkholderiales; family Usitatibacteraceae; genus Usitatibacter. Next base: position 8,500 of record JANNKG010000277.1, read on the forward strand.
CAGCGATATGCAGGGCGCCCCCGGCATTGCGCCAGGACTGGACGCGATCGACTCCGATCTCGACAGCGACACCGACTCCGGCGGGACCGGCGAGCGCGCCGCTGTCGATCGTGATGCCGCGCGCGATGGCGCAGATATCGACACCGATCATATCGAGCACCTGGCGGCGGCCCTCGAAGACGACGAACTCGAGGACGATCCCCCTCAGAACGCCAAGCGCAAGGCGTAAGGTTCAGCGTCCGCAAGCACGGCGTCACAATCGGTGACTGCGGTCGGTGACGATCTGCGTAAACTTGCGCTTTTCGTCGCCAGCCCATCACCATGATCCGCAGCCTCGCCGCCCTCCTGCTGGGCAGCTGGAGCCTCGCCGCGACGGCCCAGAGCCCCGAATCGCCGCTCTCCGTCTTGCCGTACACCCCGGGCCTCGACGTGGCCGCAATGGACCGCTCCACAGAGGCGTGCGTCGACTTCTACCAGTACAGTTGCGGCGGCTGGATGAATGCCAACCCGATACCCGCGGACCAGCCCAGCTGGAGCGTGTACCGCAAGCTTGCCCAGGACAACCAGCGCTACCTCTGGGGCATCCTCGACGAGCTGTCGCGGCAATCCGGCGGGCGCAATCCCGCCCAGCAGAAGATCGGCGACTACTTCGCCTCGTGCATGGACGAGGATGCCGTGGAGAAGCTCGGCGCGACACCCCTGAAACCCTTGCTGGATCGCATCGCGGCCCTGAAATCCCGGCGCGAGCTCGCCGGCTTGCTCGGCCGCCTTCATGGAGACACCGGCGATTCCGGTCTCTTCTTCGCTTTCGGCGCCAACCAGGATTTCGCGGACTCGACGCAAGTCATCGCATTCGCCGCCGCTGGGGGTCTGGGGCTGTCGGACCGGGACGATTACACGCGCGACGACCCGAAATCGAACGAGATCCGCGCGAAATACGTCGCCCACGTGGCGCGCACCTTCGAGCTGCTCGGCGAATCCGCGCCGATGGCGCGCACCCACGCGGAAACCGTGATGCGTATCGAGACGGCGCTCGCCAAGGCGTCGCTCACGAAAGTCGAGCAACGCGACCCCTACAACCTGTTCCACAAAATGGGGCTGGCAAAGCTGCGCGCCCTCGCGCCCGCCTTCGACTGGGATGGCTACTTCGCCAGCCTCGGCTTCACCCGCACCCGGACCTTCAACGTGACCGAGCCACGGTTCTTCGCAGAACTTGGCCAGCGGCTCCGCACGCTGAGCGTGGCCGAGATCCAGACGTACCTGCGCTGGCACGTCACCCGCGCCATGGCGCCCTACCTCTCGACGGCGTTCGTCAACGAGAGCTTCGACTTCTACAGCAAGACATTGCGCGGCGTCCCGCAACTGCGCCCGCGGTGGAAGCGCTGCGTCGCGCTGGTGGACCGTCAGCTGGGTGAAGCCCTCGGCCAGGAGTTCGTGCGTCGCGCCTTCGGCCGGGAAACCAAGGAGCGGGTCCTGCGAATGACCCTGCAAATCCAGCGTGCCATGGAGAAGGACATCCGCCAGCTGTCGTGGATGAGCCCGGCCACCAAGAAGAAGGCCCTCGAAAAGCTGCACACCACGGTGAACAAGATCGGCTACCCCGACAAATGGCGCGACTACGGCTCCGTCATGGTGAAGCGCGGCGACTTTTTCGGCAACGTTGTCCGGGCACAGCGCTTCGAGTCCCGGCGCGACCTGGCGAAGATCGGCAAGCCGGTCGACCGGGGCGAGTGGTTCATGACGCCGCCCTCGGTGAACGCGTACTACAACGCGCAGACGAACGACATCAACTTCGCGGCGGGAATTCTCCAGCCCCCCCTGTTCGATCCGAAGATGGACGACGCGCCCAACTACGGCAACACGGGGGCGACGATCGGCCACGAGCTCACCCACGGCTTCGACGACGAAGGCCGCCAGTTCGACGCCAAGGGCAACCTCAAGGACTGGTGGACCCAGGAGGACGGCGCCGCGTTCAAGGAACGCGCCCAATGCATTGCCGACCAGTACGCGCAGTACACGGTGGTCGACGACATCAAGATCAATAGCCAGCTCACCCTCGGCGAGGACGTGGCCGATCTGGGGGGCCTCGTCCTCGCGTGGATGGCATGGAAGGCCGAGACCGCCGGCAAGGCGCTGGAAAATCGCGACGGGCTTTCGCCCGAGCAGCGATTCTTCGTGGGCAACGCGCAGTGGGCCTGCGAGAACCAACGTCCCGAGAACAAGCGCCTGTTGGCGCTCACCGATCCCCATTCCCCCGGCAAGTATCGCGTCAACGGCCTGATGGTGAACATGCCCGAATTCCAGAGCGCCTTCTCGTGCAAAGCAGGCCAGCCGATGGTGGCCGAGAAGCGTTGCCGGGTGTGGTGAGCAAACGATCGCGCTGAACCCCCAAAGCCCAGCCCCCTCTAAGGGGGATGATTCCGGTGATCGTGAACGCCACGGCGGGGGCAGGCCACGCCGAGAGTGATTTCGAAAACATGCGCGAGATGTTCCGCGTGGCCGGCGCGCGTGCGCAGATCCTGCCGGCCCGCAGCGGCGCGGAGCTGCAGGAGCTCGCGCGAATCGCCATGAAGGATGCGCCCCGGGTACTCGTGGTCGCGGGAGGCGACGGCACGGTGAGCGCCGTCGCGGAGGCCACGCGCGGCACCCCCACCGCGCTTGGGATCCTGCCGATGGGCACCCTCAACCACGTTGCCAAGGACCTCGGCCTTCCGCTGGAAATTGGCGAGGCCGTGAAGGTGGCGGTGGCGGGCCGGGCGGTCGCCATCGACGTGGGCGAGGTGAACGGCGTCGCATTCCTCAACAACTCGAGCATCGGCCTCTATCCCGACATCGTCCGCGACCGCATGCGCCAGCAACGCCGCTTCGGCCGCAGCAAATGGCACGCCATGCTTTGGGCGATTCTCGCCGCGCTGCGGCGCTCCCCCCTCATGCGCATGCGCCTCGAGCTCGACGGCAAGGAGCATGAGTGCTGCGCGCCCTTCGTCTTCGTGGGCAACAACGTGTACGAAATGGAGGGCTTCGGCATCGGCAAGCGCGCGCACATGGATGCGGGCGAGCTGAGCGTCTATACGACGCACCGCTCCTCGACCGCGGACCTGTTCGTGCTCGCGCTGCGGGCCCTCTTCCGGCGCCTGCGGCAGGCCGAGGACTTCAGCGCCGCAACCGCCCGCAGCCTCAGGGTCGAGTTGCCGCGCAAACGCGTCATGGTCTCGATCGACGGCGAGGTGCGCCCGATGGACACGCCGCTGGAGTACCGCATCCTGCCGCGCTCGCTCCTCATCATGGCGCCGGCCCTGGCGGCCAACCATTGAGAACCCTCGTCCACCTCTCCGACCTGCACTTCGGGCGCATCGACGAAACGCTGCTCGAGCCGCTGCGGCGGCGGCTCGAGGCCCTGCGTCCCGACCTGGTGGTGGTCTCGGGGGATCTCACGCAACGCGCGCGCGCCAAGCAGTTCCGCGAGGCGCGCGCCTACCTCGACACACTGCCGAAGCCCCAGCTGGTGGTTCCGGGCAACCACGACGTGCCGCTCTACAACGTCTTCCAGCGCGTCCTGCGCCCGCTCGCCAAGTACAAGCGCATCATCACGCCCGATCTCGACCCCCACTTCATCGACGCCGAGATCGCGGTGGTCGGCGTGAACACCGCGCGCGCATTCGTCTTCAAGGGCGGGCGGATCAACGAGGAACAGGTTGAAGTCGTGCGCGCGAAGCTCTGCGGCCTGCCCGAGGACGTGACCAAGATCCTGGTGACCCACCATCCGTTCGACGTGCCCAAGGGCAGCGACGAGGCCGACCAGATCGTGGGCCGCGCGAAGATGGCGCTCGAGAAGCTCGCCCACTGCGGCGCAGACCTGCTGATCTCGGGGCACCTGCACGAGACCCATGTGGGCCACACCGCCGAACGTTATCAAATCGCGGGGGTCTCGGCGTTGGTCGTCCAGGCGGGGACGGCGCTCTCCACGCGAACTCGCGGCGAGGAAAATTCCTTCAACGTGCTGCGCGTCTCGCCGCGCCATGTCGAGGTTGACCAGTACATCACAAAGGGGGGTGATTTCGTCCGCACGGCGACCCGTGCGTTCGATCATTCGGGTGACGGCTGGAGTCCGGGCGAGGCGTTGCCGTGAAGGCGGTTGAGCCGCAGGCGAACGAGCCGCGAGCGCCCAGCCTTTCCCCGCGCGGCCTGGCGATCCTCGGCTGGGGATCGCTGCTAATCACCGGCTGGCTTTTCTTCGTGATCGCCTGGGATGTGTCGAGTCACGCCCCGCTGGTCCTCCTGGACGGGCGGGTCGCCGCCTGGCTGCACCAAAACGGCTCGCCCGAGCTCACCGCCTTCATGCTCGCGATCACCCACATGAATTCCACGGTGGGTCTCGGTGCGATGAGCGTGGTCCTTGCACTGGTGCTGGCGCGGATGCAGCAGTGGTACTGGATGCTGAGCGTGCTACTCGCGGTGCTCGGCGGGCTCGCGCTCAACATCACGCTCAAGCACGCCTACGAACGCGCGCGGCCCCACTTCGACGATCCGTGGGTCACGCTCCACAGCTACAGCTTCCCGAGCGGCCACACCGCCGGGGCCACTGCGTTCTATGGCGTGCTGGCCGCCTTCCTGGTGTCGCGCTTTTTTGATCCACGCCAGCGCATCGCGATCATCGTCGGTGCGACCCTCGCGGTGCTGCTGGTGGCGTTCTCGCGGATGTACCTGGGCGCGCACTACCTGAGCGACGTGGTCGCCGCGATGGCGTCCACCGCGGCGTGGCTCGCACTCTGCCTGACCACGGTACACGCGGTGGCGAAGCGCAGGCTGCTCGCCAGGGGCATCGTTACGCGAAGCGCATGATGCGCGTTCCAGGAGCGCACCTTCCTCGACAACGCGGAGTGCCCATGATCGCCGTCATCTTCGAAGCCCAGACCCACTCCGACCGGAAGGACGCCTACCTCGACGCCGCGGCGACGCTTCGGCCGTTGCTGGCTCAGATCGACGGGTTCGTCTCGATCGAGCGATTCGAGAGCCTCACGCAACCGGGAAAGATCCTGTCACTGTCGTTCTGGCGCGACGAGGAAGCGGTGCGCCAGTGGCGCGCCCTCGAGCAGCACCGTGAGATCCAGGCCGCGGGCCGCGAGTCGATCTTCGCCGACTACCGGCTGCGGGTCGCTTCAGTGATGCGCGACTACGGGATGAACGATCGCGACCAGGCGCCGGCCGATTCTCGGAAGGTGCACGGCTAATCCCCGCTCGCCGCCGGCCCTCAGGCCGCCAGGCGGTTGGAGTGCGCGACCCTTCCACCGTGCTCGCGCATGGCGTGGAACTCGATCTTCGGCCAGATTTCCTGAGCGGCCCGGAGCTCCGAAGGATGGTTGTACAAGACCGCGGGGGCATCGACCACGTCGTAGGCCACTCGGTGGCCGTTGGCCTCGATGAAGCGCTCGAGCTCGGCGGGATCGGCGGCGCTCACCCAGCGCGCGAGACGATAGTTGCTGGGGGTCATGCGGGCTTGCGCCGAATACTCTCCCTCGAGGCGGTAGGCGACGACATCGAGCTGGAGCTGGCCGACGCCGCCCAGTAGCAACGGGCCTCCCTGGTGCGGGCGAAACACCTGGATCGCGCCCTCCTCGCCCAGTTGCTGCAACCCGGTGCGCAGCTGCTTATTGCGAATCGGATCCTTCACCTCGACGTTGTGGAAGATCTCGGGCGCGAAGAACGGCAGCCCGGTGAACTGCAGCGTCTCGCCCTCGGTGAGCGTGTCGCCTAGCTGCAGCACTCCGCGGTTTGGCAGGCCGATGATGTCCCCCGGCCAGGCGTCCTCCGCGATCTCGCGTCGCTGCGACAGGAACGAGACCGCGCTCGCGGTCTTCACGTCCTTGCCGGTGCGCGAGAGCTTCAACGCCATGCCGCGCTCGAAGCGCCCGGAGCACACGCGCACGAAGGCCACGCGGTCGCGGTGCGACGGGTCCATGTTGGCCTGGATCTTGAAGACCACGCCGGTGAATTTCTCCTCGACCGGCTCGACCACCCGCGTGAGCGCGGGCTTTGGCCCCGGGGCCGGCGCGAGGTCGACCAGCGCATCGAGCACTTCCTGCACGCCGAAATTGTTGATCGCGGAGCCGAAGAACACCGGCGTCTGGTGTCCCGACAGGAACGCTTCGCGGTCGAAGCCGCCGGTGGCGCCCTGGAGCAGCTCGATCGTGTCGCGGGCGTGGCGAAACTCGTCGCCGAAGCGCTCGATGCTGGCGGGGTTGCCGAGGCCGGCGATGACCTCCTCTGCGCCGCCAACGCGGTCCTCGCCCGCACGGAAAACGCGCATGCGGTCGCCGCGGATGTCGAACACGCCGCCGAAGCGCTTGCCCATTCCCACCGGGAACGTGAATGGCACCGTCGGGATCTTGAGCACCCGTTCGATCTCATCAAGCAGCTCGAGCGGCTCCTTGCCCTCGCGGTCGAGCTTGTTGATGAAGGTGATGATGGGCGTGTTGCGCGCCCGGCACACCTCGAGCAGCCGGATGGTCTGCGTCTCCACACCGTTGACCGAATCGATCACCATGAGCGCGGCGTCCACCGCGGTGAGCACGCGATAGGTGTCCTCGGAGAAATCCTGGTGGCCGGGCGTATCGAGCAGGTTGATCACGTGGCCGCGATATTCCATCTGCATGACCGAACTCGCCACCGAGATGCCGCGCTGCTTCTCGATCTCCATCCAGTCGGAGGTCGCGTGGCGGCTGGCCTTGCGCGCCTTCACGCTGCCGGCAATGTGGATCGCGCCCGCGAACAGCAGCAGCTTCTCCGTGAGGGTCGTCTTGCCGGCATCGGGGTGCGAGATGATGGCGAAGGTGCGGCGCCTGGCCGACTCCGCCGCGATTGCGGAGGGGGTGCTCATTCAGGCGCCATTTTACGCCCTGGGGCGCCATCGTCTAGACGAAGTTGCAGAGGCTGGTAATGCCGCGCTGCGCGTCACATTCCCGCGGCGTGGGGACGGTGTCGAGGCCGCGCGTCGCCGGCAATCCCGCCTGCGGTTCCAGCTCGACCGCGCCGCCGGCCACCGAGTAGGACCGCTCGGCGGCCACCAACCCAGCGGCGGCGACCACCAGCGCTCCGAAGAAAATCTTTGCCTTGACAGTCATTTGCGTAATCATTCGATGCCCTCCGGGGGTTGCGCGATCGGGGCGGATGCCCGCGATGAGACGAAGCTTCGGCCCCGGAGGCCGTTCCAGTCCTTGAGCCCTCCTTAAACTTCCTTAAAGATGCGCGCCAACCCATTGGGCCTATGATGACCGTCATGGACCTGCGCTTCGAAGCCCGCCCCGATCACCTGCTGGTGCATGCCGCCGGGGATTTCGACCATCAGGCGGCGCGGCTGGGCATGTCGTCGGTCATCAAGGCCTGCACCGAGAAGGGCCTTTCGCGCATCCTCATCGACGGCCGCGGGATTACCACGCTGGTGTCGATCGCGGACCGGTTCGACCTCGCGACCCAGCTCGCCACCGAGAGCAAGGGCGCCTTGCGCATGGCGGTGGTGGTCGCGACGACCAACTTGTTCACCAAGACGCTCGAAGACACCGCCGCCAACCGCGGTGCGCCCCTGCGCACGACGGACTCCATGAAGGAAGCGCTCGAGTTCCTGCAGCTCGCGCCCGAATAGGCAGCCGCGTTATCGCAAAGGTCGGGGCGCTGCTGCGGCCAGGTCCTTTACCACCTCGCCGCCCTTGATCACGACCGCCACGTCTTCCAGCACCGCGACGTCGGCCAGCGGATCGCCCTTCACCGCCTCCAGCGGCGTCATCCCGTACTTCACCATCCAGCCGAACTGGCGCGCATTCTGGCCGTGGGGATAAACCCCCGCATCGGTTCCATAGACCATCTTCACCCCGGCGCGGTGTGCACGCTGGAAGTTGTCGCGCTGCACCTGGGCAATCTCGCGGTCCTTGCGCAGATTCTCCTCGAGGGTGCCGTTCTTCGTGCCTTCCGCCTGGAAGTACTCGCTGTCGTAGATGTCCATGGATAACCACGCGCCGTGGCGCTTCGCGAGCGCGATGCCCTCCTCGACGATGGCGCGCATCTCCGCGAGGCTCGCCTGCTGGGCGCCCGGCTCGGTGTTCAGCGAGAAGACACCTCCCGTGGCGCAGATCTTGATGACCTGTGCGCCGTACTTGCGCACCTCGCGCACGCGCTTGCGCGCCTCGTCGGGGCTATCGAAGTTGTACTCGCCCTTCTGCTGCATCGAGGGCGGAAAGTAGGTCTTGTCGCAGTGCCCGCCGGTGGTACCGATCGCGTAGCCGGCGGTAACGATGCGCGGCCCGGTGATCTTGCCGCCGTCGATCGCCTGGCGCAGGCCCACGTCGTTCCACGTGTCGGCGCCGAGATTGCGCACCGTGGTGAAACCTGCGTCGAGCGTTCGCCGGGCATGAACCACGCCCAGCACCGACAAGAAGCGATCATTGAACTGCAGGGACGTGTAGCCGCCGTAGGCCGGGTCGGAATCGAGGTGGACGTGCATGTCGATGAGTCCGGGGAGCAGCGTCATGCCGTCGAGGCGGATATGCCGCGCCCCCGCGGGCACGTCGCACTGTCCCATTTCCCCGGCGCCGTTTCAAGCCTAATATGGCCTCGCGTTCCCAGGGAGGGAGAACCGATGACCACGCTGCGCCGCGACATCGCAGGATTCCTCGCGACCGTCTTGCTGTCCGTGGTTGCGCTGCCTGCGTGGTCGCAAACGTGGACCGGCGCCACGGGCAACAACTGGAGCACTGCCACCAACTGGGTGGGCGGCGTCGCGCCCGCCAGCGCAAACACGACCAGCGTCGTGTTCAACACGCCCGCCGTCAGCTACACCCCGTTCGCGGACGCTCCCTGGCTCCTGAACCGGCTCGACGTGCTCGGCGCAACGCCCTATGCCTTGAGCGGCAGCTCGCTCGCCTTCGACGGCGCCGCGCCGTCGATCACGGTTGTCGGTCCCGGGCACACGATCGCGAACCCGCTCGGCGTCCCGTCTACGCTCGTTCTCACTCACACCGCCGACCTTCTCATTTCGGGCTCCATCAGCGGCGGCGGCTCGCTCGCCAAGTTCGGCACCGCCCGGCTTACGCTGACCGGAGCCGCGCTGCCAGGCAGCCTGCTCACCATCGGCTCGGGCACGCTCGCGCTGGGCGACGGCGTTACCGGCCCCAGCAATGCTCCCGCCATCGTCAACGACGGCGTGCTCGAGACCGATGCGCCTGTCGGAATTCTGGTGAACGGCTCGATGACCGGTACGGGCTCGCTGACCGTCCTCGGCGGCGTGCTCGGGAGCTTCGGCGGGTCGACTTTCACCCATGCGGGGCCCACGACCGTCAACTCGGGCGGGCAGCTGGATACGGCGCTCGTCAACAACGCCCTTCTCACCCTCGACGCCGGCGGCATCATGAACACCGTCGGCAGCACCGTGGGCTCGCTCGCGGGCGGCGGCAACCTCAGCATCAACGGCGCCGGCAGCACGTTCGTGGTCGGCGGCGACAACACCAGCACGACGTTTTCCGGGGGCATCTTCGGCGGCGGCGCGCTGACCAAGGTCGGAACGGGTCGGCTCGCACTCGCCGTGGCGACCATGCCCGGCGGTACGGTCACCATCTCAGGGGGCACGCTCGCGCTCGGCAACGGCGGCCCGATGAGCGGCATCAACAACATCGTCAACAACGGCGTGCTCGAAGCCAATGCCATGGGCCTTCCGGTGAACGGCAGCTTCACCGGAACGGGCTCGCTGATGGTCCTCGGGGGCGTTGTTTCCCAGCTCGGCCCGCCGTTCACCTATACCGGCACGACGACCATCAACGCCGGTGGACAGCTCGACGGCTCGATCAACAACAACGCGCTGCTCACGGTCAACGGGCTCATGAACACGGCCGGCTCGACGGTGGGCTCGCTCGCGGGCGGCGGCAACCTGAGCATCAACGCAGGGACATTCACCTTCGGCGGCGACAACACGAGCACGACCTTCTCCGGCGGCATCTTCGGCGCGGCGCTGACCAAGGTTGGAACCGGAACCTTCACCATGGCCGGCCCCACGATGCCCGGCGGCACGATCACGATCGCCTCCGGCGTCCTGCGGCTCGGAGACGGCGCGACCGGCCCGGGATCGGTGCCCGGGCCGATCGTCGTCAACGGCGCGCTCGAGGCGAACCGCCCGGGCGGCGTGATGATCAACGGCGCACTGACCGGCTCCGGCACGGTGACCGTCCTCGGCGGATTGCTCGCACAGTTCCTCGGCCCGCCCTTCGCCCATACGGGCACGACGACCGTCAATGCCGGCGCGCAGTTCGACGGCTCGATCAACAACAACGCACTGCTCACGGTTAACGGGCTGATGAACACGGCCGGCTCGACGGTGGGCTCGCTCGCGGGCGCGGGCCAGCTCAGCATCAACGGCGGCACCCTCACCGCGGGGGGCGACAACTCCAGCACCACGTTCTCGGGCGGCATCGCCAGTACCGGCAACCTCGTGAAGACCGGCACCGGCCGCCTCACGCTCGCCGGAGCCAGCACCTACGTGGGTGGGACGACGATCAACGCGGGCACCCTCGCCGTGACGGGCAGCTTGCTTGGGCCGGTGACGGTGAACGCCGGCGGAACGTTCGGCGGCACCGGTACCGTGAACGGCAGCGTGACCGTGAATGCGGGCGCCACGCTTTCGCCGGGCCTGAGCCCCGGCCTTCTCAATACCGGCAACCTGGTCCTCGCAGGTGTGCTGCTCGAGGAGATCGAGGGAACGATCCTCGGCGCACAGTACGACAGCGTCAACGTCACCGGGACCGTCGACCTCACCGGAGCGACCCTGACGCTCGCCGGCGCCTTGGTACCGGGCTCGGGCAACAGCTTCACGATCATCAGCAACGACGGCGCCGACCCGGTCACGGGGACGTTTGCCGGGCTCGCGGAAGGTGCGAGCATTGCGTTCAACGGCCGTACGCTGCAAATCTCCTATATCGGCGGCACCGGCAACGACGTAGTGCTGACCGTATCGCCGCTGCCCGGCGTCCCCGTCCTCCCCATTCCGACACTATCCCAGTGGAGCCTGCTGATCCTGGCCGCCCTGCTCCTGCTCGTGGGAGGAATTGCCATGCGCAGGGTGGAACGCCGGTAGCGCCAGCGGATCAAACGGCGTCTGGCGACTTCCGGGTGAGGAGGATTTCATGGCGCGTTGCGATTCCTGTGGTAACGATTACGACAAGGCCTTCCAGGTCACAACCGGCGGCAAGACGATGACCTTCGACAGCTTCGAGTGCGCGATCCACAAGCTCGCGCCCACCTGCGAGCACTGCGGCATGAAGATCATCGGCCATGGGCTCGAGAAAACCGGCCGCATGTTTTGCTGCGACCACTGCGCCGAGAAAAGCGGCGTGACGGAGCTGCGCGACCGCGCCTAGGGTCCTGCGGCCGTGAGGGCGCCGAGCTTTCGCAACACTCGGTGACGCGCTGGCGCCACGCCGCTACGCGAGTGCTGGAACCGAAAGGGCTCGCCGCGGCAATATCCTCGGAACGGATTTCAAACCTGTCCGAGGAGGCCCTCCATGAAAAAGCTGCTCTGTGTCGCCGCCGCATCCGTCGTCTCCCTCGCCGCCTGCACCAGCGTTCCGATGGCGTCCGTATCCAATGGCACCTCAGCGGGCGCGGCCGGCGGCGGCGAGCGCTACTGCTGGAAGCGCAACCTCTCGGAGAGCGACGGCAAACTCTACTGCAACTGGGTGACCGACCGCAGCCAGGCGTGCGTGCGCGGAGACTCCACGCCGGTCGAGATGGCCCGGTTCACGCCGCCCGCACCCTCGGGACGATGCGAGACCGGTGAGTACCTCGTGAAGGTGCTGCCGCGCTAGGCGCCCGCCGCGGCGAGCTTCACGATGCGACGGTGATCGACGCCATGCAGTGGGTGTCGCCCGCGTTGTTCGAGCCCGCGAGTCCGAGGCTTCCTGAAATCTCCGCGGCCTCGTCCGAAAGGATGTCGCCAAACATGTTGGTGGTGACGATCACGTCGTAGCGCTCGGCGTCGCGCACCAGCATCGCGGCCACGAGTCGACGAGCTGCTCATCGTAGGCGACCTCGGGGAAGTCCTTTGCAACCGCGCGCGCCCGTGCGAGAAAGAGACCATCGGAGATGCGCATCACGCTTCGATGTTCTCGCGCACGATCACGAGGTCCATCGGCGTGCGGCCCCAGTGCC